>CAZAGR010000176.1:0-5964 GCA_964484585.1 uncultured Propionivibrio sp.
CGGCTCGCTGCGCTCGACATGACCAGTGGCACGTCCTGTTGTTTCACAATCACGGTGTTGACTCCATAGTGCGCATCACCTTCGCCGGGACGCCCGAATTTGCGGCCACCGCCCTCGATGCCCTGATTAACGCCGGCCACCAGATCGCACTGGTCATGACTCAGCCCGATCGCCCGGCCGGGCGCGGCATGCAGCTGCACGCCAGCGCCGTCAAAAAACTCGCGCTCGCCCATGGATTGGCGGTTTATCAACCCGAGCGCTTGAAAGATCCGGCAACGCACGCGCCGATCCGGGAGGCCATGGCCGATGTCATGGTGGTCGCCGCGTATGGCCTGATCCTGCCGCAGGCCGTACTCGATCTTCCGCTTCGCGGCTGCCTGAATATTCACGCCTCGCTGCTCCCGCGCTGGCGCGGCGCGGCGCCGATACATCGCGCCATCGAGACCGGCGACCCGCAGTCCGGCATCACCATCATGCAGATGGATGCCGGGCTCGATACCGGCCCCATGCTGCTGAGCGATACACTTGCCATTGACGCCGATGAAACCACCGGCACGCTGCACGACAAGCTGGCCAACCTTGGCGCAAAACTGATTGTCACCGCGCTGACGCAACTCGATACGCTGACGCCTGTGACGCAACCCGTTGAAGGCGTCACCTATGCCGCCAAAATCAGCAAATCAGAGGCGCAACTGGACTGGAGTGCACCCGCGGCGACTCTGGCGCGCAAGGTGAATGCGTTTAATCCTTTTCCCGGCGCGACCGCAAAACTTGCCGGCGAAAATGTGAAGCTCTGGCGTGCCACCCCAATCGCTGAGGCGAGCGGCAATCCCGGGCAGATACTGTCTGCAGACGCCGATGGCATCCTGATTGCCTGCGGCGAAGGCGCGCTGCGTCTGACGGAACTGCAAAAGCCGAGCGGGCGCCGTCTCGCCAGCGCCGACTTTTTGCACGGCACGCCACTAACGCCGGATAAGCCCAACATTGACTGACCGGGCATAATGCCGCCAGCAGCATGCAAGCGGCAAAAATAGCATCGGGCACGCGTTTTGCTTATGGTGATGGAATTTATTTCCGCACAGGAGAGCCCCATGCACATCTCACACCTCAACAGCCAAGCAGCGAACCGAGAATGGGTACGACCAGCGTCATCGCATGCGAATGCATCGGCAGGCGTAAGCAAGAACGCTGACGCTACATCACCAGCGACCGAATTACCGGCACTGGCAAACGCTGCCGAAAAAGGTGGGCAAAAAGCGGCACCCCCGGGATTGGAACAAGTTCTCGCGCGATTGATGAGTAGTACTGCGATGGTCGATGGCAATGCCGGCCAGCAGAGGGCGCTTGAGCAGATCACTCGCAACCTGGCGCGCTACAAGGAAAACCAAGCGCTGGTTCAGCCGCCGGCTGCGGTGGACAACTCGTCACCGCCTCCCGAGACACCCGCACCAGTCTGACGTATCGATCAGCGCGAGCGCTGAACCTGCCAGGCAGGTCCAAAGCAGGTCCATAGGCGCCGCCGAGTTATCCCAGATATCTCTTGAAATGCGCCACCGTTCGCTCCCATGACAATTTGGCCGCCTGCTCGTTGTAACGCGGCGTCGAGTTATTGTGAAACCCGTGCTGCGTATCGGGATAAATATGCACCTGGACGGCCACACCGGCCTCCTTCAGGGCGGATTCGAACGCGGGGTAGCTTGCATTGATCCGCTCATCTTTTTCCGCGAGATGACATAGCAGCGGCGCCTTGATCGCACGCACGCCAGCCAAATCCGCGGCTGCGCCGTAAAAAGGCGCACCCGCCTGCATGTCAGCGCCCAGCGTCGTTGCAAGATAATTGGTGATGCCGCCGCCATAGCAAAATCCGGTAACGCCAAGTTTCCCGGTCGACAGCTTATGTGCCTTTACGTGCAACGCGCTGTTCAACAAATCTACGCGCAGCTTGGCCTGGTCCAGACTTGTCTGCAGCGCACGGCCGTCATCGTCGTTACCCGGATAGCCACCCACAGGGGAAAGGCCGTCAGGCGCCAGTGCCAGAAAACCTTCCGTCGCGGCACGCCGTGCAACGTCCTCGATGTAGGGATTGAGTCCGCGGTTCTCATGCACGATCAGCACGGCGGGAAACGGGCCTGTCCCGGACGGTTGCACCAGATAGCCGCGCAGGGTGCCCGAATTTCCGCCGGGCGAGGGAAAGTTGACGTAGCTCGCTTTGATGCGCGAATCCGTGAACGAAATGGTTTGCGCCTGTGCATACCGGGGCAATAATGCCTGCGCCATCAGCAGACCCGCGCCACCCACCGTCAGCGCTGCCGCGCGAGCAAGAAAATCCCGCCGGTCGATGCCGCCGTGACAGTATTCGTCATACAAGTCATAAACACTCTGGTCGATATCCACTTGCGCGGGGACCTGTGTGGACACATCGCCCTCGATTTCACTCATGCTGCTCTCCTTTGCTTGGCTGAATCAAATAGATTGGGGGCAAGCCAAGTTCCCCGCGCACCTGAATAATCAATCTGCCCGTAGCTGCTCGGCTCGCAGATGCGGCGAACCGGCTCCTGCTGCTTCGGCCTCATGCACGGCTATGGTGACTCGTCGGCACACGGGCGCGTCTCGTCCCTGCTGCGCGGCCAAAGCGACCACTGCTCCTTGCAGATAATCGACTTCGGTCATGCGGCGCTGTTGCAAGTCATCCCACATCGAGGTGCGTGCCTCCGGATCCATTTTCAGCATGGCCGCCGTGAGCCGGCGGTAAACCGGTGTCGGCAGCCGCAACATAGTGGACATCAAGCGCGGACCGACCACGGCTACTTTCGCGGGTTGGATGCCTGCGGCGCGCAGAACCACCTGCGCCTCGTCGACCATGGCGGCCCATAGTCCGCGCCAGGCCCGGTCCTGCAATTGCTCAACGATCGGCAAGCCGGAAAGCGCGTTGAGCGCGTTGTTCAGATTGATAAGCAGCTTTCCCCACAGCAAGGCTGTCATATCGGGATGGAGGCTAAGGTCAAATCCCTCAACCGTCATCAGGCGCGCTAATGTCGCCTCCGTGTCGGCAATGCCAATCGCACCATGAATGGCCGCATGAAAGCGACCCTCGCCCAATTGCACGGCGTTGAAACCGACCATGCCGGCCGCCACGTTCTGACTCGGCAACGCGGCGCGCAGCGCATCCGCATTCCCCACGCCGTTTTGCAGGCTGAGCACGTGCACGCCGGGCTGGCAGTGCGCGGCGATCTGCTTGGCAATTTCAGCCGTCGCCGCGCTTTTTACGGTCACCAGCACGATCTCGGCATCGGCCAATGCGGCAGCGTCTGTCGCAAGTTGCAAACGTTCCGGTGCCAGGAATTCATCCCGCCCGGTACAGTCACTGATCCTGAGTCCGTGCGCGCGCAGTTGGTCGGCCATCCGTGGCCGCAGCAGCAAGGAAACGTCACGCCCGGCCAGGGCGAGACAGCCGCCGACATAACAGCCGATGCTGCCGGCTCCGGCAATGATTATTCTTTGCGCTACGGTAGTCGCCATTTGTTTTCCTTAAAGACAATCGGGCGCAGCGCGTTCTTTACATCACGGCGCAGGAGTGGTGTAGCGCAAATGAATCGCCTCGATGCCGGCCAGGACTTCGCCTGCAAGCGTCATCTGGCAGGCGTCGATGTTCTCTTTCAGTTGCGACAATGACGTCGCCCCGATGATCGCACTGCCGACGAACCAGCGCGATGCTGCAAACGCCTGTGCCATCTGCGCAGGTGTCAGGCCATGATTCCGGGCGAGGGCGACATAATCGGCAACGGCGGGTTGAACGTTCGGCTTGCTGTAGCGCTGGGCGAATCCGACGAATTGTGTGATACGTCCCACGGACTTTGGATCATCCAAATACTTGCCGGTAAGCAAACCAAAACCCAGCGTCGAATAAGGCAACAAAGCGACGTTCTCACGGAAGCCGATCTCCGCAAGGCCACCCTCCCAGCTACGATTGAGCAGGCTGTAGGCGTTCTGCACGCTGACGATACGGGGTAGCGAATGCGCTTCAGCAAGCCGCACAAACTCCATCACGCCCCACGGCGTTTCATTCGACAGGCCGATATGGCGTATTTTTCCAGCCGCTACCAACTCGCCAAGCACGTCCAGGGTTTCACGGATCGGGACGGTCTCACGTTCCTTTGTCGGATCGAACTGATATCCGCCGAAAACTGGCGCGTTGCGGTCCGGCCAATGCAACTGATACAGGTCGAGGTAATCAGTTTGCAGGCGACTCAAGGAACCCTCGACTGCAGCGACAATATTCTGCCGGTTGAAGGCGGTGGCACCGTTACGTATCCACGCCATGGTCCGACCGGGTCCCGCGACCTTGCTCGCAATAACGACTTTATCGCGCGACTGCCGGCGCAGCCAACTGCCGATATACCTTTCCGTCGCGCCGTAACTCTCGGCGTTCGATGGTACCGAATACATTTCGGCCGTATCGATGAAATTGACACCCTGACCGAGCGCGTAGTCAAGTTGCTGATGCGCCTCGGCTTCCGTGTTCTGGTTACCCCAGGTCATGGTGCCCAAACAGATTTTTGAAACACGCAAATTACTGCGGCCGAGCGTTACGTAGTGCATGGCTAATCCTCCAATGCTCCATTAAGCCAGAATTCAGGCGGCGCGAAAGTGGTGGATTTACAGCAATTAAGAATCACGCGCCAGTCGCCACTTTGGCCAGCAGACCCATTGCCACAGTGATCAGCAACAAAGCGAAGCACAGTTGAATATGGCGTTCGGAGACGTGCGCCACCAGACGGCGACCGACCAGCATACCTATCGCCGTGCTCGCGGCAAATAGCGCCGTTGCGGGCATGGGCATGACCGCGCCGTGCGCCAGAGCCGAGATGACCCCGCCGACACCGACCAAGGCCACGACCATCAGTGAAGTCGCAACAATGCCATGCATGGATACATCCGTGAAGCGGCGCAGCATGGGCACAACAACAAAGCCGCCGCCAACACCGAGCAGGCCGGTCATGAAACCGGTCACGGCGCCGATAGTGCCAAAGAGCAAACCGGTTAACCAGGACCAATGAAATCGGCCTGTGCCGGTATCGATATGTGCCAGACAATGATCCGCATCCACAGCGCCGGACAAGGGAGTGAACACCTGCCGCAACAGCCGTGCCGCCGCCACCAGCACCACCAACGCAAACAATCCCAAAATCCAGCGCTGCGGCAAGTTATGCGCAAGCCGGATTCCCGCACTCGTGAATGGCACGCCGACCAAAACCATCAGCAGGGCGGCTTTGTAGCGCACCAATCCTTTGCGCAGCCCGTCGACCGCACCCAGCGCCGCGCCACCGGCCACCGCGATCAAGGCCACCGGCGCAGCCTGTTGCATGGACCATCCCAAACCAACCACCAGCGCCGGCACGGCGAGAATTCCACCGCCCGCGCCAGTTAAGCCAAGGACTATCCCGATCAGAACTCCGAGTATTAGCGTGACTTCCACGACTCAGAGATTAGCAGCTTCAATATCAGATCCAATATCAGATCCAAATCGCCGCCTCGAAAAGTCGGCGGTGGCGGCACGGCGATAACGATTTTTTTTTATCAAATCCCCGGAGTGGCACCCAGTTTGCGCATGATGTTTTCCATCAGACACCATTTGGTGAATCCACTTTGCAAAAGGTTTACGCCGACAAAAGCGGTAAACGCCAGCCACCACGGACTGACGAAAATCGGGCTGCCGGGAATGCCCAAGGCGAGTGAAAGCAGGATGAAGCCGCCGGCGACGATACGTACCAGTTGCCAGGATGTCATGGTGAATCTCCTTTCAGGACATGGTTGAAGTTATTGCGATAGGCGAGGTAGTACAACAACGGAATCACCACCAGCGTGAGCAGGGTGGAGACGAGAATGCCGAAGATCAGCGAGATGGCCAGACCGTTGAAAATAGGGTCATCCAGAATGAACAGGGCGCCGATCATTGCGGATAGG
>CAZAGR010000177.1:0-5961 GCA_964484585.1 uncultured Propionivibrio sp.
CAACCCGCTCGCGCTATCACGGCCGGCAGGCACACATGCACAAGGAAGCCCGAGCAGGTTTGCCGGCACGACCGGTCGCAGCAGTTCCATGGTGGCTGCGGTCCCTTCCGGAGTCGCAGCGTCAAACCCGTGTTCGAACGGCAGTTGAGTCCAGGTCGGAGTCAGAAGCACTGGATGTTCGGCAAGAAATAACGACCAGGCGCGGGCGATTCTTTCTCTGGCAACAAACAGTTGCGACATTTCGGCAGTACCGCCGAGCGGATGCACCGCGGCGTTGGCGTTATCCAGAAAGCGCCGACCATCGGCACCCATCAGCGGCGCCAATTGTGGAAGAACCGACGCAAAATCTCCCATTAAAAATTTTGCCCATGCAGCAATCGCCTCTTCGTAATAGGCGGGGCAGGCCTCGACGACATCGTAGCCTGCATCTGACAGCACATTGGCGGCGCGTCGGACTACCACTGAAACGACGGGATCAATGCTGCCTCCTGGTGGCGCAGGCACGACTGCAACGCGAATGGGCGTCGCCAAGGTTCGCCCGACGAACGGAGCATCGATTGACTACGGGTCGCGAGGATGAGCACCCATTAATACCTGAAGCCCGAGACGCAGGTCAGCAACGCGACGCGCCATCGGGCCTTGCACATTCATCAGCTGCACCGCAAGCAGGTGGTCCTCGGATGGCACATAGCCGGCGTCCGGCACCCTGCCGGCCGAGGGCCGGATGGATGCGATACCACAAGCATTGGCCGGATTGCGCAGCGACCCGCCAATGTCGTTGCCAAGACCAAGCGGACTCATTCCCGTCGCGATTGCAGCCCCCTCACCGCCACTCGAACCACCTGCAGTCCGGCTAGAGTTCCATGGGTTGCGGGTAAGACCGTGAAGCGAACTGTCGGTATGCACACGCAATGCCATGTCCGGCAAGTTGGTCCGACCGATTGGAATTCCCCCCGCCGCGCGCATTCTTTCAACCACCGGCGAATCATGAGGAACGACCGCCTGTGCCAAGCCATGGACTCCCCACGTCGTCGGAAGCTCCGCCATGTCAATATTTTCCTTCACCGTAAACGGTACACCGTGCAGGGGGTCCAGAGGTCCGCCGCTGGCACTGACTCTGTCAGCAGCATGCGCAGCTTCTCGCGCTTCCTTGGCAAGTACCCTCACCACTGCATTGACCGCGGGGTTGACCGCATCAATCCGCGCCAGATGAGCGTCAACGACCTCAAGTGAAGAAACCTTCCGACAGGCAATCATGCCGGCCAATTCAGTCGCCGATAACTTCCACAATTCACTCATTGCGATTCGCCCTTTCGCGTTCGATGCCTTTGCCATGAAATACCTGCAGCAGCCACCGGACCATCTTAAAGCCAATTGGACAGAATGGCCGCCTCCACCAACACCGCTTGATTGGTGATCTCAGTATCAATTGCCGAAACACTCAGATCTTTACGGCTGGGATGGTTTTTCCAGCGATCAAGCGTTAATATCTGGATATCCATCCAGTACCTGCAAAGTCAGCAGATCTTGTTGCACCACCTTTCAGAAACCATTTCACGGAACCGGATCATGAAATCGTCCTCTACCCAAAATCTCACGCCACGACAACAGGAGATCCTTGATTTCATCCGCAACAATCTTGAGGTGTTCAGCGTGCCGCCCACTCGCGCCGAAATAGCCAGCGCATTTGGATTCGCGTCACCCAACGCGGCCGAAGATCATCTGCGCGCGCTGGCCAAAAAAGGGGCTATCACCTTGGAGCCTGGTTCGGCGCGCGGCATCCGGCTCGTCGAGCAGCTTGGCTTGCCTTTGATAGGCACCGTGGCCGCGGGCAGCCCGATCCTGGCTGTGGAGAACCGCCTCGAGCACATGCGCGTCGACCCGTCGCTGTTCTCGCCCCGCGCCGACTTCCTTTTGCGCGTACGGGGCTTGTCGATGATTGAAGCTGGAATACTCGACGGCGACTTACTGGCCGTTCATCGCACCAGCGAAGCGACCAACGGCCAGATCGTTGTCGCTCGAATAGGCGATGAGGTCACCGTCAAACGATTCAAACGACGCGGCACGATGGTTGAATTGATTGCCGAAAACCGTGACTTCGCGCCCATTTTGGTGAACACCCGCAAGGAAGCACTGACCATCGAAGGCATCGCTGTTGGTCTGATTCGCGACGGAATGACGCTTTAACTGCGGCTTTGGTGGGCCATTTTTTGGCCAATTCAGAGCTTTTCGCGAGAGGCAATGAGCTCACGTTTGCCGCAGGCATTCTTGCTCGGATGCATCGAGAGGTTCGAGGGTATTCAATTGCTTGGCCAACACCTCAACGGTCGCTTCTGACGCATCGTGGGCATTGGCAAGGCGGGCACGGATACGCTTCTTTAATGTGTCAGCGTCAGCCTGCGGCGCGAGTATGAAAAAATCAACACCGGCCTGATTTGCCAGATTTCTAAATGCAACTCGCTCGGCTCGTTTCAGGAAAGCCGCGTCGACAATCACCGACCAGCCCGCTGCGAGCAGTTGTGTCGCCAAGTCAGACAATCGACGATAAATCAGCCTGTTCGCCTCTGCGCTGTAGATGCCTCCGTCAATGGGTGAACCGCTGCTGGCATTCTCCACCAGACCAAAGAGTCGCTTCCGTTCCACGTCAGAACGAAGTCGCAATGTGGTGCCCGCTGGGTCTAACAGAATATATTTTTGGGCCACAGTAGTTTTGCCGCAGCCGGCTGGGCCATGAGTGATTGTCAAGCTAGGTCTGACCGGCGCGACCAACTTTTGGGCTAACGCAAGGTAAGCTTCCGAATAGACAAAATCGCTTCCGGACTCGGCTGCAGTGATTGCAGCAACTTTGGCACGCACGAGGGCACGATATACGGCGTAGAAGCGCAACACGCTGACTGCGTCGTAATCGCCGGTACCACTCAGCCATTCGTTTAAAAGCAAACCGGCTAATCCGGGTTGCCCATGGTCAAGCAAATCCACGTAAGTAAAAGCAATTTCACTGGCGACATCAATCCACCGAAAGCTTTCACTGAACTCAATACAGTCGAACAAGGTCACGCGGTCCTCAATCAGCACCAGATTGCCCAGGTGTAAATCGCCGTGACATTCCCGCACATATCCTACCTCCCGACGTGCGACGAACCGGGGGGTCAGACGAGTAAACTCAGCACGCGTCCATTCTTCAAGAGCATTGAAGCGCAGATCATGTTTCCCGTGAGGCAGCAAACTACGCAATTCATCAAAATTTTCCAGTGCCGGCGCCAACACTTCTGGCGGCGTGCCAAAACGCACATCATCAGGCACAACCTCTGCAATACGATGGAAGGCCACGATGGCATTGGCCAGCTTGACGATGTGCACAGCAGTTAGCTCTCCGCGAGCACAGACGTGGTCCAGGCGGCCAGCCTCGTCAAAGCGCCGCATCTTGACTGCATACTCAAGCACCAGGCCAGTATCGCCATTCAGAGGTGTACCCATGGACACCAGTTGCGGATTCGTCGATGTACCGATGATGGCGATTACGTCGAGATAAAGTTCCGGAGCGAACCGGCGATTCAGTCGCAACTCAGCTTCGCAACAAAGCCGGCGTTGCTCCAGAGTTCCGTAATCAAGAAAGGGTAGCGTGATCGGCTTCTTAATTTTGTAAACATAGTCACCCGCCAGCAAAATCCAGGATGCATGCGTATCCATAAGGTCGACACGCGACACCGGTTCGGCATAGCATCTTGGTTTCAACAACGCAGATATCAGGGTTGGCAACTGCCGATTCATGCCGGAACTCGCTGTCGTCTCATCCAGAACTTTCTCGCTTCCTCACAACCCAGCATCATCAGGGCACATACAACGGCCAGTAGCCAGACGCTCGCGCCGACCGGCGCTGTACCAAACAACCAGTTCCCCGCTTCCGTGTAAATGATCAACAGAATCACCGCCAGCTCTGCCGCAAGGCCAAGCAAAATAAATGGGTTACTGAAAAATCCAATCGAAAGAGATGAGTTGATCGGGTGGCGGCAAAGAAAGACGTTCATCATCTGCATCACCACGATTGTGGCCAAGCAGGCGGAAGTCGCCTGCAGATACAAAGGCGCAGTTCGCTCAAGCGCAACGCCATATTGCCAGCCCGCCGCGCCAAGTACAAAAAAGAACACCAGCATCGCAGCGGAAGCTTCCAACACACCAAGAAAGAGGTAAGCCCGCGCGAGCAGACCCCACGACAGCAGCCGCTCGTTGCGCGCTCTGGGCGGCCGGTGCATCAAATCCTTATCGGGACTCTCAGCACCCAAGGCGAGCGCTGGCAGCATGTCTGTGCCGAGGTCGACCGCGAGGATCTGGATGATGGTCAAGGGCAGCGGTATGCGGAAAAGCACAAAGGCAAGGTAGGGCACCAGTTCGGGAATGTTGGAGCTCAGAATATAGGTGAGAAACTTGCGTATGTTGTCGAACACCGCACGCCCCTCCTCGATGGCCGACACAATGCTTGCAAAGTTGTCGTCGAGAAGGATCAGGTCCGCCGCTTCCTTTGCCACATCGGTTCCGGATATACCCATGGCGATACCGATATCAGCGGTCTTCAGCGCGGGGGCATCATTCACGCCGTCACCCGTGACGGCAACGATCTCGCCCTTTTTCTGTAACGCCTGGACAATACGCATTTTCTGCTCCGCCGCAACGCGGGCAAAGATGATCTCTTTTGCGTCTAGCGCCAATTGCAGCTGGGTCGGCGAGAACGAGCGCAAACGGTCGCCACTGATGACCACCGGCTCAGTGCTTTTCACGAGTCCGATCTGACGGGCGATCGCCAGCGCCGTCTGCGGATGGTCACCGGTTACCATGATGACGCGAATACCGGCCGTGACGCAACGTGCAATTGCGTCCGGAACCTCGACCCGTGGCGGATCTTCCAGTCCGACCAACCCGGACAGAATCATGTTGCGCTCCTCGCCCGGGGCGCCGTCGGCGATCGCGCAGTGAGCGAAGGCCAGCACGCGCAAACCGGCCTCAGCCATCTGTTGTTGCGCAGCCAGCAGTCGAGTTCTTGCCGCCGGATCCAGCGGGATTTGGCCGGCGTCAAACTGAATATATGCGCAGGCTGCGAGAACGGTCTCGGGCGCTCCTTTACAGTAGAGCATGCGCCCTTGTGGCGTCTGACACAGCACCGACATGCGCTTGCGGTCCGTGTCGAAGGGAATCTCATCAAGGAGCTTGTAGTCGGCGAATTCGGCGACTACTTGGCGACCCATACCGGCCAGCGCCACTTCCATCGGATCACCCACTAAGGTTTCCTGATCGTGGTCGCGCACTATTTTCAGGTTGTGGCACAAAGCGGCACTAACGAAAAATTCGCGGTTTTCGGTCGTCAGGCGCGGCTGGATCGCCAATTCACCGACGTCGAAAACGCCACCTCCCAGCCAAAGTCGATGCACCGACATTCGGTTTTGCGTTAGCGTACCCGTCTTGTCGCAACAAATAGTGGTCGTCGACCCGAGCGCCTCCACCGCCGGCAAATGACGCACCAGCGCATTCCGTTTGGCCATGCGCTGGGTCGCCATCGCCAAGGATAAGGTTACCGTCGGCAGCAGGCCTTCCGGTACGTTGGCGACAATGATGCCGATGGCGAACAGCATATTTTCCCAAGTGGGAAGCCCCATCGCCTGACCGATGAAGAACAGCGTCGCACCCATGCCGGTAGCCAGCGCTGCGACAATTCGGGACAGCCGGGCGATTTCGCGTTGCAAGGGCGATGAGGAGGAGCCGGCTGTTTGAGTAAGGTGCGCGATTCGGCCGAACTCGGTGTGCATACCGGTCGCGTACACCACGGCGCGCGCCTGACCCGAGACCACCGCCGTACCCGCCAGCAAGACGTTTTTTGCGTACAGTGCCGAATCCTCAGCACTCGGCTCGGTATCACGCGCCTTGGGCAGGGATTCACCGGTGACCGTCGCGGTATTCACGCGCAAACCA
>CAZAGR010000178.1:0-2554 GCA_964484585.1 uncultured Propionivibrio sp.
TCCTGGTTGGAAATACACGCCGCGTTCAGGCTCACACCTCATTGGACAAGGCTTTAACTTGAATCAAGCAGAGAGCAGGTGTAGGATAGTCAATAGGTACCTTAGTTTCAGGAGAAAATCATGGACGTTTCGGGTAGCAGTAGCGCGAGTAGTTCAGTTCAAATTCAGCGCACCGAACAGGCGGATCGCCTTCAACAGCAGCAACAGGCCCAAAAGACTGCCGAAGCCGTGAGCGCCAAGGAAGCAGACACCACAAAAACTGAGCAAACGGATCAGCAGAGCGCACCACAACCGGTGGTCAATACGCAAGGTCAGACCACCGGCCGAACGATCAACGTTACCGCCTGAAATTAGCCAACAGGGCGGAATAAATTGACCGTGGTAAGTAGCTAGCTATCCGCAGAAAATCGTCTCATGGCCACTGGACTATCGCCGACATCCGGCGCACAAGCAGCAACACAAGCGGGCTACCAGCAACTCAAACTGCAGCAGGCGCGGCGTAATGCCGAGCAGGCAGAACAAACCGCGCAAGGTCTTCGCGCGCAGGCCAGCGCCGCACAGCAGACGGCTAATCAAGCTCAAGAGACTGCTCGCTCGCTTTCCACTCAGGCGGATCAAGCCAAGTTTAGTGCTGGTCAAGCCCGGCAGGGTCTGGCGGCCATCGATTCCCTGAAAACCACGGAATCCACGCTCTTGAGAGCTTACGATACGGCAATTCAAACACAAGCAAGACAATCGCCCGTGTCTCCGGAGGCGCCAACCCAACCCACTGCCGAAACGGAGGTCAAAACACCTCGAACGGTAATCGACACGTTTGCCTGAGACGGCTGCCGCGATATAGATATGCAAAAAAACTACAACTTTTGTGAAAACACTTCACAAACCGGCACAATCTGATGCAGAATTGCGCTCGGCTTCAGAACAATCAACCAACAAGGGACACGCCACATGAACAAATCAGAACTGATCGAACAAGTTGCCACCGCTGCTGACCTGAGCAAAGCTTCTGCTGAGAAAGCAGTATCTGCACTAATCGCCACCATCGTAAAGACCGTATCCAAGGGCGATACGGTGGCACTCATCGGCTTCGGAACCTTCAAGTCGTCCAAACGCGCCGCTCGCGTTGGCCGCAATCCAGCGACCGGAAAAGAACTCAAGATCGCCGCCACTACCGTGCCGCGCTTCACCGCCGGTGCAACATTCAAGACCGCAGTGGCAGGCAAGAAGGCTGCAAAAAAGAAGTAAGTCATCATAAGTAATGCGGCAATGACAACGGCCCATTAATTGCGGGCCGTTGTCGTTTTCAGGATATCTTGCCGGTGAGCCTGAAATGACATCGGGAACACTGAAAAATTGAACTGCGGAGCGATGAATCGACATGGCGCGAGTTTTTACAAAATCTGCTAAGGGCCTACGCGAAGCGACCGGCAAGACACGTGCTTTGTCAAAGAACCATCGCGAGTTGCTACAGGCTTGCAAAGGACAGTTTTCAGTGGAAGCGATCGTGGCCACGGTACCACTTGCCGAGCGCGAGTCACTCAGCCAGGCTTTCGCTGACCTGATTGAGCAAGGGTTCCTTCGTGAAATCTACGAGCTGAGTACAGACGATGAACCTGTTGCCGCTACGCCAAGCGCGCCGCCCAGCAAAGCACCAAGTCAAGAAGGCGAGGATTTGGATTTTTTTTCCGGAGCTGGTGCTCCAAATACGGCCCCGACACCGGCAAAACCAGTCACCGTTGACGCATCCGAGAAGTTACGAGCAGACATCGCCGCCCGCCGCGAGCAACGCGCAACGCCCGGCGAACAAAACACACAGACGGAGCCGGTCCCGCCAAAGGATTCAAAAGAAAAGAGCCGGAAGGAGGCCGACGAAAAGCTGCGCCGGGAGGTAGAAGAGAAAACCCGGCGTGAAACCGAAGAAAAAATGCGTCGCGAAGCTGACGAAAAAGCCCGACGCGAGGCCGATGAAAAGCTGCGCCGGGAGGTAGAAGAAAAGACCCGGCGTGAAACCGAAGAAAAAATGCGTCGCGAAGCCGACGAAAAGGCCCGACGCGAGGCCGATGAAAAGCTGCGCCGGGAGGTAGAAGAGAAGACCCGGCGTGAAACCAAAGAAAAAATGCGTCGTGAAGCTGACGAAAAGGCCCGACGCGAGGCCGATGAAAAGCTGCGCCGGGAGGTAGAAGAAAAGACCCGGCGTGAAACCGAAGAAAAAATGCGTCGCGAAGCTGACGAAAAAGCCCGGCGCGAAGCCAATGAAAAGCTGCGCCGGGAGGTAGAAGAGAAGACCCAGCGTGAAACCGAAGAAAAAATGCGTCGTGAAGCTGACGAAAAGGCCCGACGCGAGGCCGACGAAAAGCTGCGCCGCGACGTAGAAGAAAAAACCCGGCGTGAAACCGAAGAAAAAATGCGTCGTGAAGCTGACGAAAAAGCCCGGCGCGAGGCCGACGAAAAGCTGCGCCGGGACGTGGAAGAGAAAACCCGACGTGAAACCGAAGAAAGAATGCGTCGTGAAGCTGACGAAAAGGCCCGACGCGAGGCCGACGAAAAGCTGCGC
>CAZAGR010000178.1:2654-5955 GCA_964484585.1 uncultured Propionivibrio sp.
AGACCCGGCGTGAAACCGAAGAAAAAATGCGTCGCGAAGCTGACGAAAAAGCCCGCCGCGAGGCCGACGAAAAGCTGCGCCGGGAGGTAGAAGAGAAAACCCTGCGTGAAACCGAAGATAGGGTGCGCCGTGAAGCCGATGAGAAGGCACGACGGGAAGCCGACGATCACGCGCAACAGGAATCCTCACAAACGGCTTTACGCGAGGATGAAGCTGCGGCACGACGCGATGCAGAGAGCGAACGCGAAGCCGAAGAGGCGGCGCGTCAGGCTGAAGATGATGCTCTCCGGCGCCGCAATGTTGAGGCTGAACGATTGGCCGAGGTGCAAACCCAGCCCACAAAGAAACGTCGTGGCTCGTCATCGTTAGCCAAGCCGGTGCTGATGGGTGTCGTGGGCGTCGGAGTTATCGGTCTGATTGCCTTACACCTGGTCCCATTCGATGGTAAGCGAACAGCATTTGAAGAAATAGGCGGTGCAGCGCTTGGTGCTCCCGTAAAAATCGGCAGCGCCAACTTCTCACTTTTCCCATCACCACAATGGAAGCTCAACGAGCTTTCAATTGGCTCGGGTACGGATGCAGTCAAGATTCATCGTGTCACCGTTGGCGCCTCTGTGAGTTCGATCTGGCAGATGCCCAAGGAACTCATGTCGCTGCAACTCGATGGTGCTCGAATCCCCGTCACCATAGCGTTGAAGCTGCTGCATGAAACCAGCGGTAGCGATGCCCTGAAATCGGCCGCGATCACCGCCACCGACCTCCTGATTATTGGCGAAGGGCAGGAAATACCGCCCATGTCTGTTGAAGCGAAAATGCAGGATGGAGAATTGAAGACGCTTGCTGCCCGCGGCGAAAGTGAAAAAATGGGCAAAGTGACGGTGGATGCTCAACACGACAATAAAGTGTGGCAAATCAACGCGAAATCGGAGAAATTTAATGTGCCATTTGGCGCAGATCTGCCGGTAAAGGACTTTTCCCTGGATGCGCAATTGGCTGCCGATGGTTTGACAGTCAAGCAATTTTCCGCTGGACTTTACGGAGGTGATTTCAGCGGCAACGGAAATATCGCGTGGCAGGCAGGATGGCGCGTGAAAGGCAACCTTGAGGTAAAAACGATAGACGCTAGCCGCCTTGCGCCAGGCTGGGCAAAAGATGGTTATGTGAAAGGTAGCGCACAGGTCGACGCGCAAGTAACAGCCGCCAACCAGATCTACCCGTCTGCGCGGATCGACGGCAGTTTCAGTCTTGGCAACGGAGTGCTTGTCGGAGTCGATCTCGACCGTGTTTTGCAGGGCCGTGGTTTGGGTGAAGAGACGCGTTTCGAGTCACTGGAAGGACAGATCCGCTTTGAAAACCAGCGAGTCGAGCTCTCCGGGATGAAGCTGAAGACGGGCACGATGAACGCCAAGGGTGCTTTGAGCATCGCCGCAGACCATGCGGTAACAGGGAACATCGGGATAGAGGTCAAAACTCAATCCACCCGGGTTGCGGTTGACATCGGCGTTACCGGGACCACCGCAAAGCCGCAGTTCAAGCGTTAGACACCTACTGGTCAAATCGTTACATTTCGTGAGCAGAATTTTTGACCACGGCGGCACGGCGCAAAGCAAAACTTGACCCTCAAGCATAGTTTTCGCCGTGTCGCCGTGTCGCCGTGCCCGCCGTGGTAAATGTATTTCAGGCTTGTCCTGCTTATTGTCAGGCGCAGCTAGCCATTGATTTCGCGCATGAGCCGCCCTGCCCGCTTGCTTGGACGCCCCTTGAGAGTTGAGCCAGGCATCGGCGCCAACCGCTGAAGCTCTTGTTGCCGAATCCGGCTTGCGAGGCTTTCGTTGGTTTCCGCGTAGAGCAGCCTCGCCTCGGGTGCGGGTCGCCGCTGATCAGCCACCGCCTGAACAATCACGATAAAACGCGAATCACCGACCGTGATATCTACCTCATCACCGACGTTCAGTTCGCGCGCGGGCTTGACCTGATCCCCGTTACATTTGATCTTGTTGCCGGCAATCGCGGCGGCGGCCAGGCTGCGCGTCTTGAAAAAACGTGCTGCCCACAGCCACTTGTCAATGCGGACACGCAATGTTTCACCTGAACTCAATCAGTACCTCACAGAGCTGCACCGACCCCGGCACCTTGCGTCAACAAACGGTGGTAAAAGCGAACCATTTCGACCAGATTTGACTCGGATATTCGTTCATCCGTGCCATGGAAGCGCGTCATATCGCCCTTAGCCGTCCGGAACGGTGAGAACTTGTAGATATGGTCGCTGAGACCGACGAACATTGCGGAATCAGTCGCCGCAACCATAAGCCCCGGCGCCACAACCGTGCCAGGGTAAACCTCACGGATGGTGCGATTGAGCATTTGGTAGGCCGGAGTATCCGTCGCCATCACTGGTGTGGCGTCGGAGCTCTCAAGCTCTGACATCTTGACCTCGATCGTGTCTTGTGCAATCGCGCGGGTGACGTGCGAAATCACGCTTTCTTTGGTCTCGCCCGGGATCAATCGGAAATTGACCGTTGCCTCTGCGAATGCTGGCAATACATTTTCCTTGTTGCCCGCATGAAACAGTGTCAGCGCGGTCGTCGTCCGCAACATGGCATTCGTA
The DNA here is from genome assembly GCA_964484585.1 of uncultured Propionivibrio sp. Lineage (GTDB taxonomy): Bacteria > Pseudomonadota > Gammaproteobacteria > Burkholderiales > Rhodocyclaceae > JADKHX01. The sequence continues at coordinate 5,263 of CAZAGR010000178.1, forward strand.
CTTCCTCCCGCACGCTCCAACTGTCGCCGCACAATCGGTTCAAATAGCCAAAGATTTGATAGCGCGACACGGCTGAAACCATCCATTTCAGGGGCGATCGTTTCCAACATTTCTCTCGCCACACCACCAATTTTTGCGGGAAACGGATGATGTTCCAAACGGTCCATCGCAGCGCTCATCTGCGCAATAGCGCTGGTCCCAATGGGTGGCGGCATGGATGAATGCCCGGGCGCTGCGGTCGACTTGAAAAATATGGAACGGTAGCCTTTTTCGGCAACGCCAATCAACGCTACCGGTTTGCTGATACCTGACAAAACGCCTTCAGTAATCATCAAGCCTTCGTCCAACACAAAATCCAGCTTTACTCCGCGACTGGACAACAATTTCGCTATCGCTTCGGCATCTCGACGCGCCACTTCTTCGTCATGCGTCAAGGCCAGATAAACGGTGCGCTCGGGCTGAAATCCGCCAGCGATCAGGATTTCCACTGCTTCAAATTGGGAAATCAAATTGCTCTTGTTGTCTAATGCGCCGCGCCCCCAAATAAAACCCTCCTTGCGCACGCCGTCAAACGGGGGTTGTTGCCACAGGGTTTCCGTGCCAGGCGCAATCGGTACGACGTCCTGGTGTGCCAGCAGAAGAATCGGTTTGGCCTCAGGTCTACTTCCTTGCCAGGTGTAAAGCAAAGCCTGG
>CAZAGR010000179.1:0-5917 GCA_964484585.1 uncultured Propionivibrio sp.
CTTGCAACAGGGAAGCGCCGACTGCCGCGATGGCTAGTGCGCCGGCAAACGCCGACAGACCGATGGCTAGGCGCACGACCGCCGTGCCGCCAGCGCCGTCCGCAAGGGATACCGTCCCCATCCCCGACTGGGACATGACTTTCCAGCCAGCACGCCAGTCTATCGTCACCAGCGCGCGCAGCAGCGCCATCGCAAAACCGGCACCGGCGAGACCGAGTCCAGCAAAAAATACGGGCTGCTGCAGCACCGGAATGTAGTTGTTGAGCAAAGGTTGTGCGTTCGGAAAAAACGGCGACACGGTCATGATGATGGTTCCCGCCGCGGCAACGGCGAAGGCGACTCTGCCCAGTGTTGCGAGCCGCCCGTCGCCGGCGAGGCTCCAAAGCACCGCGGCAAAGGCCATGAACCAGATCAGCACCGATAAATCAACATGGACCACCAGTGCGGAGCGAAAGAAATCGCGCAGCGGAAATACGTTCTGGATGCCGGGCGTGCGCGCCAGAACCAGCAGAATCGCCAATAATCCTGCGCCAATCAATGCAGCAATTCCCAGGCCGAGCCAATAGCGGGCAAGTTCGCGTGGGACGCCGTTGGAGATATCAAGTCGATAGTCAGTCATTGATCGCTGTGTCCTGAAATTGTGTGCCGCGGGACCATAATCCAGCGTGGAAAGGGCGGCAGTATAAGCGTGATAGACTTCGTCGCCTTTCGCACGTTACTGCATATTGCGTAACCTTTACTTGGCCGTCTTACTGGATTTCTCTGCCCGTGAAAGCTCTCGCACTTACTCTCCACGGCACGACCAATCGACTCTACCAATACTGGCAGCTGACCAAGCCGCGAGTCGTTTCCTTGATCGTGTTTTGTGCCGTCATCGGCATGTTCCTGGCCACTCCGGGCATGGTGCCGTGGCGCATCCTGATCGCAGCTACGGTGGGTATCGCCCTCGTGGCGGGCGCCGCCGCCGCCGTCAATTGTCTGATCGAACAGAAAATCGACGCCTTGATGGCGCGAACGCGTGGGCGACCGCTGCCGCGGGGCGAAGTCAATTCAGCGGAGACCATGGTGCTGTCAGCCGTGATTGGCGGCCTCGGTCTTTGGTTGCTCTATGTCTTCGTCAATCCCTACACCATGTGGCTGACGCTGGCCACCTTTGTCGGCTACGCCATCATCTATACGGTTTTTCTCAAACCGAATACATCGCAGAATATCGTCATTGGTGGTGCCTCCGGAGCGATGCCGCCCGTGCTTGGATGGGCCGCCGTAACGGGAACTGCACCGGGCGAGGCCTGGCTGCTTTTTCTCATCATTTTCGTCTGGACGCCGCCTCATTTCTGGTCGCTGGCACTCTATCGAACGAAGGAATATGCCGCAGCAGGTATCCCCATGTTGCCGGTTACGCACGGCGCGGAATATACGCGTCGTCATGTATTCCTCTACACGGTTGGATTGACGCTGGTGACTTTGGTGCCTTTCATTATCGGCATGGCGGGCTGGTTTTATCTCGTCAGCGTACTTGTGCTGGATGCGATATTTCTCGGCTACGCATGGCTGGTGTGGCGCCAATACTCTGACGAGGTTGCGCGCAAGAGTTTTCGTTGGTCCATCATCTACCTTGCGCTGCTCTTTGCCGCGCTGCTGGTCGACCACTACATCCCCGCCTGAATCCATGGCGAGTTTTCGCGCAGTCGCCGCGCTGGGCGCCGCATTGGTCACCGCGCTCTTGACGGGTTGCGGCAAACCGACGCCATTCAATGCGACCGATCTCACCGGCACTCAAATCGGCACTCAAATCGGCACTGACTTTGCACTCAGCGACCATTACGGCAAGCCGCGTCGTTTGAATGATTTCGCAGACAAGGCGGTGGTCATCTTTTTCGGGTACACGCAGTGCCCGGATGTCTGCCCAACGACATTGACAAAAATGCGTGAGGTAATGAACCTGCTCGACAAAGACAGCGAGCGCGTACAGGTGGTGTTCGTGACCCTCGACCCGGAGCGCGATACGAAGGAATTGCTAGCGCAATACGTGCCATCCTTTCATTCCTCGTTCCTCGGTTTGTTTGGCGATGCCGCCGCGACTGCGTTGGTGGCCAAAGAATTCAAGATCTTTTACCAGAAGCAGCCGGGTAGCTCGCCGACAACTTACACCATCGACCATTCGGCAGGCAGTTACGTTTTCGATCCCAAGGGAAAGCTGCGGTTGTACCTCAAACATAGCGACACTTCGGATGCAATCGCGCAGGATTTACGGCGGCTGTTGGCCGGCGAGTAGCCATTTAAAAAAGTCGGCGTTGGCGCGACGGCGTCATTTTTGCTGTCGGCGCACTGCCGTCAAAATTCCGTTCAGGATGGCCATTGGTTGCGGCGGACAGCCGGTGACAACGACGTCCACAGGAATTATTTTGTGCACTCCGCCCATGCAGGCGTAGTTCTCGCCGAAAACGCCACCGTTGCAGCCGCAATCACCAATGGCGACCACCAGTTTGGGCTCCGGCGTCGCCTCGTAAGTTCGTTTCAAGGACATGGCCATGTTGCGCGTGACTGGCCCGGTGACCAGCAGCATGTCGGCGTGGCGCGGGCTGGCGACGAACTTAATGCCGTAGCCTTCGAGGTTGTAGTAAGCGTTATTCAGGGCGTGGATTTCCAACTCGCAGCCATTGCACGAACCGGCGTCGACCTGTCGTATGGTCAGTGCCTTGCCCAATATCGCCAGAATTTCGTGCTGGATGTGGTCGGCTTCAACCTGGCAATTCTCGGTCATCTGCTCCGGGAGCGATTCGCTGCGAATCCCGGTTCTGGCAATCTGTTTGAGCGTTTTCCACATTAGAGGTCGCAGCCTGAATAACTGAGGTTGAAGGACTTGTTGATCAGCGGGAAATCCGGCACGATATTGCCAATCACCGCATATTCCAGCACCGGCCAGTTCTGCCAGGACGGGTCATGGCAATGGCAGTGCAGTATGCGGTCGCCATCGATTTCGAGGGCGACGAAAACTTCTCCGCGCCAGCCTTCAATCCAGCCTGCGCCTGTGCCTGCTTTGGTGATGGGCTCTTTGCGCACCTGACCAGACGGTAGCGCGCCGGCAATCGCCCGAATCAGTCGTAGGGACTCCAGCGTTTCTTCAAAGCGCACAATAACCCGCGCAGCGACGTCGCCGTTGCGGTGGCTGGTCAGCTGGAAATTCAGTTCGCCGTAGGGATCGACCGGGAAGTCGGCTCGCAAATCCGCGGTCATGCCACTGGCCCGCCCTGCCATGCCGGTCAGTCCCAAGCGATTGGCCAGCGCCGGTGGAACGCAACCGGTACCGATGAATCTGTCCTGCAAGCCGGCGTGATCGTCATAGATGGATCGCAGCAGGCGGACATTGTGTTCGAGACGGTCACACTGGGAAAGAATTTGCGCCCGAGCCTCGGCGTCGACGTCGATGGCGACGCCGCCCGGCGCCACGCAGTCCATCATCAAGCGGTGGCCAAACAGCGCGTGGTTCAGACGCAGCCAGTCTTCTTTGAGCAGCATGAACTGCGACAGACCAAAGGAGAATGCCGCGTCGTTGGCCAACGCGCCTAAATCGCCCAGATGGTTAGCCACGCGCTCACGCTCGAGCAGCAGTGCTCGCAGCCAGCGTGCTCGTGGCGGAATTTCCATAACGCAGGCGGATTCAAATGCCATGCAATAGGCCCAGGCATAGGCCACCGTGGAGTCGCCGGACACCCGCCCGGCCAGTCGGTGCCCTGTGGATGCAGGAGTTTGCATAAAAAGCTGGCCCACTCCCTTGTGGGTATAACCCAATCGCTCTTCCAACCGCAGTACTTTCTCGCCGACGACCGAGAAACGGAAATGGCCAGGTTCGATTATTCCGGCGTGTACCGGCCCGACGGCGATTTCGTGTACGCCGTCGCCGTCGACGCGAACAAAGGCATAGTCGGTAACGGCCTTCTCGGCGAAATTCTCGTTCTTCGCTGCCTCTCTTCTCAAGGGAAAGTAGTCGTTAGGCCAGGCGCCATGGTTGAGCCATGGACGCTGATCGGTCATATTTTCGGCATGGATACCCAACAGATCGGCGGCCGTCCGTTGCAGGCGTGCAGCGAAGGAAAAGTGGCCGGAAATATCCGGATAGCTCAAGTCGCCATCAGTCAGCGGCAGATCGAGCCAGACTAGGCCGTCGTCGATCGCATAGGCGGCCGACACGACATAATTATCAGTGTCGGAATGTTGCCGCCCCCACAGAGATACCAGGCGGCCGCCGCCTTGTGTCACAGCACTGGCGGCGGCGCTCCAGTGGTCGGCGCTGATCCGGCCATACCGTACAGGCAGCGGCGTCGCCAGCGGTTCCAGCATAGGCATCAGATTCGACAAGGACATAGGTCAGCCTCCCATCATGCGGGCCGCCTGGCGGTACCAGCTGTCCAGATAGGGCGGGATGTAAAGACCCAGCATCAGAGCCAGGCCGAGATGCGCAAACACCGGTAGCAAGGCGGGTGGATGGCTCAATGGTTTCAACATCGTGTCACCAAAAACCATGGCTTGGACGCGACGGAATATGCCGGCAAATCCCACACCCAGCGCGACCAGCAGGAAAGGGGTGGTCCAAGGAAAGTCGCGCATGGCGGTAGTCAGAATCAGGAATTCGCTGGCAAACACGCCGAAAGGAGGCATGCCCACGATCGCCAACGAGCCCAGCATCAAGCCCCAACCCACGGCAGGACTGACCTTCATCAGACCGCGGATGTCATCCATCACCTGGGTGCCGGCTTTCTGCGCAGCATGGCCGACGGCAAAAAAGATCGCCGACTTGATTAAAGAGTGTAACGTCATATGCAGCAGGCCGGCAAAATTAGCCACCGGGCTGCCCATACCAAAGGCAAAGGTCATCAGTCCCATGTGTTCGATCGACGAATAGGCAAACATGCGCTTGACGTCGCGCTGGCGAAAAATGAAAAATGCGCCGGTGACCGCAGACAGCAGGCCGAAGCCCAACAGCAGATCGCCGGCGAAGCGGTTGTGCAGTGCGCCGTCGGTGAGTACCTTGCAGCGGATCACGGCGTAGAGCGCCACATTCAGCAGTAAACCCGAGAGTACCGCTGAAATTGGTGTCGGGCCTTCGGCATGGGCGTCCGGCAACCAGTTATGCACTGGCACCAGGCCGACCTTGGTGCCATAACCGAGCAGCAGGAAAACGAAAGCCAGCGACATGATGGTTGGGTTAAGTTGCGTCTTGACGGCGTCGAGATTAGTCCACAACAGGGCGTGACTTCCATCACCGATGGCCCGTTCCGCCGCCATATAGAGCAGGATGGTGCCAAACAGAGCCTGGGCGATGCCGACGCCGCAGAGTATGAAATACTTCCAAGCCGCCTCCAGGCTGGCGGGTGTGCGGTAGATCGACACCAGCAGCACAGTGGTCAGCGTCGCGGCTTCCATCGCCACCCAGAGTATGCCCATGTTGTTGGTCATCAGCGCCAGCAACATGGTGAAGGAGAACAGCTGGTACATGCTGAAATACAGACGCATCCGGTTCGGTGTCATCTTGCCGTGGTCCTGCTCAATACGCATGTAGGGGCGCGAAAAGATCGAGGTAGTAAAGCCGACGAAAGCAGTGAGAGAGACCAGAAATACGTTCAGTGGATCAATGAAGAATTGTTTGTCTAGCGCAAACTGCGGGCCGTGTTCGATAATTTGCGCGGTTAGCATCACCGCTGCCAGAAAGGTGCCGAGGCTGAAAACGACATTCACGTTGCGGGCGAAACCGCGCTGCCCGACGAGTGCCAGCACCACTGCACCGAGGAAGGGAATGCCGAAGACGAAAAGGAGTGCGCTCACGACTTCAATCGTCCTTAAGCTTTTCTAAATTGCGGATATCCAGACTGTCGAACTGCTCGCGGATCTGGAACATGAACACGCCAAGAATGAAGAC
>CAZAGR010000180.1:0-5914 GCA_964484585.1 uncultured Propionivibrio sp.
TGGAGCACAAAACCAAACGCGAACTGGATCTGCTCGATGGCTATCTGGTGAAACCCATTACCACCTCAATGCTTTACGACGCCGTGCTCGAAGCGTGTGCCCGCCGTTCCGGTGAATCGGTGGCGGTGCAGATTCAGGGCGTTACCCAGCAGCTCAGCGGCTTGCGATTGCTGGTGGTTGAAGATAATCTGTTGAACCAGCAGATCGCACTGGAACTGCTCTGCCACAGCGGCGCTTCGGTCAGGATTGCCGGTGGAGGGATCGATGGAGTAACGCAGGCGCTGGAAGCCGATCCATCCTTTGACGCCATTTTGATGGACTTGCAGATGCCTGATATTGACGGGCTGGAAGCCACACGGCGGATTCGTGCCGAGGCACGAATGTTGGCGGTGCCCATTGTCGCCATGACGGCGAACGCTATGCAGTCGGACAAGGATGCATGTCGCGCTGCGGGCATGGTTGATCATGTATCCAAGCCCATTGATTTGGAAATCCTGATCAGCACGGTGCTGCGGCATGTGAAGGCTCCGGTAAAAAAGCCGCTGGTGGCGGCAGTGGCTGCCGCGGCGACGGCGCCAAACGATGCCGTTCCCAAGCCTATCGCCGTCCCGCCAGCGCCGATTTTTCCACCCATCAATTCCTCCGTGCTCGACACCGATGCAGCAGTAGCGCGTCTCGGCGGCAACCGTAGCTTGTTCGACATGGTACTTAAATCGTTCCGTACCGATGCACCGACGCAACTGGCTGACGCCAGACACTATCTGGCGCAAGAGCGGATAAAGGACGCCACCCGTTGCGTACATACCTTGAAGGGACTGGCGTCGACCATCGGCGCCACGACTCTGGCTGCGGCCGCGGCCGAGGTGGAGACCTTGCTCAGGCGAAGCGGAACGCTGGCGCCAGACGAGTCGCAACGCCATGTGGACGAGCTCGATGCGCAACTGCATATGCTCTTTGCTGCACTCGACCAAGAGTGCGGTTCAGAAGACGCTGCGACCGCAATGGTCGATTCAGTGGCCCCCTCTACCCCGTTCGACAAAGAGGCGATGCAGCTCGCCTTGACTGAACTGGAGCAACTATTGCGCACCGGTAATATGCACTCAATCACGGCGTGCGCGCAGATAATCGCCAGCCATGCGGCGTCGCTGGACGCAGCGGTACGTTCGCAGTTGCTGGCGCTCGATTCGGCCGTGAATCGATTGGACTTCAGCGATGCGCTGGCGCGATGCACGGTGATGATGGAGTTGGTGAAATGAATTTGACCAAGCAGGAGGACTAGCTATGAGCGCGAACTCGAAACCCCGTCTACTTGTTGTGGACGACCAACCGATCAACATTCAGACGCTTTATCAGATTTTCAATGCTGACTATGAGGTCTTCATGGCGACCAGCGGGGCGCAAGCATTGGCGACCTGTGCCGAACAGCACCCTGACCTGATTCTGCTTGATGTGATGATGCCTGAAATGGATGGACATGAAGTTTGTCGGCAGCTGAAGGCGAATCCGCAGACAGCGGATATTCCAGTCGTTTTTGTGACGGCGCAGAATGATCCTGAAGAAGAGGCTGAGGGCCTGCGGGTCGGTGCGGTAGATTTCATCAGCAAGCCGGTGAATGCGGCGGTGGTGCGCGCACGCGTGAAAACACATTTGCTGTTACGCCACCTGCAGGAGACGCTTGAGCAAAAGGTGGCAGCGCGCACCGCCGAGCTGGAGCTGGCATTAAATCGCCTGCAGGAATCGCAGGAGCGACTGGCCGGCAGCGAGGCCAAAGCGACCTTAAGTACGTTGGTGGCGAGCGTCTCGCACGAACTCAATACGCCGATTGGTAACGGTGTCATGGCGGCAAGTGCGCTGGCAGATCAGGCGAAACAATTCCAGGAAATCATTGAGTCGGGCAGCTTGAAACGTTCCGACTTGAATCAGTTCATAGCCACTCTGGGCGAAGGCACCCGTTTGATGCTGCGCAATCTCGAGCGGGCCAAAGACTTGTTGAATAATTTTCGCCAGGTCGCTGCCGACCAGGCGAGCGAGCAGCGTCGCCAGTTCGACTTGGCCGAGGTGGTCCAGGAAATCATCGGCACGCTGCAGCCGACGCTCAAACGACATTCGCATCGAGTGCTGATCGAGATTCCGTCTGGCATCGTCATGGATTCGCAACCGGGGCCGCTGGGTCAGATCGTCATCAACCTGATCAATAACGCCTACCTGCATGCTTTCGAGGGACGCACTGACGGTGTGTTGAGCATTCGAGCGCTAGCGACCGGCGACAACGTGACTATTAGCTTTGCCGACAATGGGGTGGGTATTCCCGAGGAGAATCTGGCGAAGCTGTTTCAGCCGTTTTTCAGCACAAAGATCGGCAAGGGCGGCACCGGTTTGGGTATGGCGATCGTCGAAAATCTGGTCAAGAAAACGCTTGGTGGTGAGCTGCAAGTGAGTTCCAAAGTTGGCGAGGGTACGCGCTTCGAAATCACGTTGCCGCGGGTTATGAATGGGGCGGGGCAATGACCGGAAGTGAGAACAATTCAATTCACGTCTGTTTTCCGGGACAATGTCGTTTAGGTAGTCTTTACCCAGTCGATGGTGTGTCGAACCGCATCATGCCAGCGACCCAGGACGGCCTCGCGATCGATTCCGGTTTTGGGTTCAAAGCGGCGATCAAGCTGCCAGTGGGTGACTAATTCATCCGTTGACGACCATAAGCCTACCGCGAGTCCGGCCAGATAGGCCGCGCCCAGCGCTGTAGTTTCGGTCACCTTCGGACGCAGCACGGGCACGCCGAGCAGGTCAGCCTGTAATTGCATCAGCAGATCATTTCTTGACGCGCCACCGTCGACGCGCAATTCGCTCAGGGCAACGCCTGAATCCTGTTCCATGGCGTGCAGCACGTCGACTGTCTGACAGGCGATGGCGTCCAACGCGGCGCGGGCGATATGTGCGCGCGTTGTGCCTCGACTCATGCCCGAAAGCGTGGCGCGGACATCCGTATTCCACCATGGAGCACCCAGACCGGCGAACGCAGGCACCAGAACCACACCTTCGCTGTCGGGCACGCTGGCCGCAAGCGCCTCTACGGCGGCCGCATTGCCAATGACGCCCAAGCCGTCACGCAGCCATTGGATGATCGCCCCGGCCATGAACACGCTGCCTTCGAGGGCATAGGTGGTTTCGAGAGAGTTGCCGGCCCGGCGCCAGGCGATTGTGGTCAGTAGCCGATGCCGCGATGCAACGGCGGTGGCGCCGGTGTTCATCAGCATGAAGCAGCCCGTGCCGTAGGTATTTTTCGCCATCCCGGGCTCCAGGCAAACCTGGCCAAAGGTGGCCGCCTGTTGGTCGCCCGCGATACCGGCAATCGGAATTGCCGCGCCAAACCATTTTTCATCAGACGCAGCAACGATTTCACTGCTGGCACAGACGCGCGGCAACACGGTGGCCGGGATATCCAACAGTCTCAGTAACTCGTCGTCCCAAGCGCCGGTGTGAATGTTGAAGAGCAAGGTGCGCGACGCGTTGCTGGCATCCGTGACATGACTGCGGCCGGCGCTCAGATTCCAGACCAGCCAACTGTCAATCGTGCCAAAGGCCAGTTCGCCGCGTTCGGCGCGTTCTCGGGCGCCGGGCGTCGTGTTCAGCAGCCACGCCAGCTTGGTGCCGGAAAAATACGGATCGAGCAGGAGGCCGGTTTTTTCCCGGATGCCCGGCTCTAAATTCCGGCTCTTCAAATCTGCGCAGTGATTGGCTGTGCGCCGGTCTTGCCAGACAATCGCCGGCGCGATCGGTTGCCCCGTGGCGCGATCCCAGACTACGGTGGTTTCACGTTGATTGGTAATGCCGATAGCGGCCACCTCTGCTGCGGCGACTCCGGTTTGTGCCAGCACCTGACGGGCGACAGACAGCTGGCTTTGCCAAATTTCGTTTGCGTCATGTTCGACCCATCCCGGCTGCGGGAAGTATTGGGTGATCTCTTTTTGTGCCATGCCGCGCACTGCGCCGCTGCGCTCAAACAGCATGGCACGGGAACTGGTCGTGCCTTGGTCAAGGGCTAGCAGAAATGACATGCTTGGCCGCGCATTAATTACAGTTCAGGCGGAAATCCGGTTGCGGCCGGCGTTCTTTGCCGCATAGAGTTTTTCGTCGGCGGCGTTGATTAGCGCGTTCGCGGAGGCGTTTTCATCCGGCTTGCGCGTCGCAACCCCGACGCTAACAGATACGACGCTTTCCGCAACCTTGGGCGCCTGCCGAATATTGAGCAGGGCGACTGCTTCACGCAAACGCTCCGCAATCTGAATGGCGCCCTCATGATCGGTGTCGGGAAGAATAATGGCGAATTCTTCACCGCCATAGCGGGTCGCCAGATCAGCTGCACGCGGCAGGCTTTGGGTTAGCACATTCGCCACATTGCTAAGGCAAAGATCGCCCATGCCGTGACCGAAGTGATCGTTGTACTGTTTGAAGTGGTCAATATCAAGCATCAGCAGCGAAAGAGGTCGCCCCATTCGCTGGCAGCGACTGAGCTCCGTTCGCAAGACTTCGTCAAAACGCCGGCGATTGGCGATCCCTGTCAGCCCATCGACATGCGCCATGCGTTCAAGCAAATCTGTCTTCTGTTTCAGCAGCAACTGATTGCGCACCCGCGCCCTCACCACGGGCAGATGAAACGGTTTCGAGATATAGTCGACGGCACCCAGGCTAAGGCCGAGTTCCTCGTCGGTGACATCGTCCTTGGCGGTGACAAAAACGACCGGTATATCTTGCGTCAGCGGGTCGGATTTCAACTGACGACAGACTTCGTAACCGTCCATTTCGGGCATCATTACATCGAGCAAAATCAGATCGGGCGGGGTCTGACGTGCAATGGATAAACCGTCCGCGCCACTCGTGGCGACCTTCAACCGGTAGTCATTGCGCAGGGCTTCCGCCAGGACCTGGATATTGGTCGGCACGTCATCGACGATCAAAACTAAACTATTGTCCAAGCCGGTCATTCGGGGGCTTCGCTTTCGTCGCCTGTTTGGCGCTTCAATTGCTCTGGGACGCCATTATTCATCTGTTTGAGTGAGATATTCAATTCAGCCAGTAATTTTCTTGCACTGGCGTAGTCAAAGAGCCCGAGTGCGTTCTCCAGTTGCTCGCCAACGGACAATTGCAGTGGCTTCAGCTGGTAGCGCAAGTCGCCCAATTCGCCAACACTGACGAATTCATTGTTGTCGAGCTTGACTTTCAGCTGGTTGAGGATACCCAACAGTCGTGGCAGATCGACCTCGGGTAGCGTTACAGCGGCAGGATCGGTTGCGTTGCTGGCTGGAGCGTGGCGTCGCGGCAACGCGCGGACAAGTGCATTAATCAGATCACTGGCCTTGACGGGCTTTGCCACGAAGTCATCCATGCCGGCAGCGGCACATTGTTCGCGATCGGTGATGAGCACCGATGCGGTGAAGGCAATGATGGGCAACGATTTCCAGCGCGGATCAGCGCGAATGCGTCGTGTTGCTTCAAAACCATCCATTTCCGGCATCTGCAGATCCATCACAATGCCATCGATAGTCTCGACCTCGAGCTGTTCCAAGGCCTCGCGGCCGTGGCCGGCGACAACGACACGGAGCCCGACACGCTCCATCAAACCACGGGCGACTCGTTGGTTGATGAGGTCGTCTTCGACCAGAAGAATGCTGGCGCCGGCAATTGTCTGTGCGCTGAGGGCGGTGTCGGCGAGGCTATCTGAATGCGGGCTGGTTGTTTGGTTGGCGGCGCGATGTGTTTCTGCGTCGGGTAGTTTGAAGTCCAGTGCAAATGAAAATCGGCTGCCCTTGCCCGGATCACTCTCGACTTGAATCGTTCCTCCCATCAGTAGGATCAGACGTCGGGTAATGGTCAAACCGAGGCCTGTGCCGCCATAGCGTCGTGTTGTCGAGCC
>CAZAGR010000181.1:0-5908 GCA_964484585.1 uncultured Propionivibrio sp.
CAATCTGTTTCAGGCGGCGGGCATGGACATTGGCCGGGAATTTTTTGCCCTGCGCTGCGACGATCACGTCACCGGCTGGCATGCGGCACTGGCCGGCCTGGGAATCGGTTTCACCTCGGACTTTGTTGCAAAGCAGTGGCCTCATATGCAGTCTGTCCTGCCGGCAAGAATGTTGCCCGATCTGCCGGTGTGGCTGACTGCCCATCGTGAATTGCGGCAAAGCGCCCGAATTCGAGTTGTTTTCGATGCCTTGGCGAGCGGACTGGAAACGATCGTCAACGAACGCTGAAGGCTATTGCAGCGGGGTGACAGGCAGCAGGTTCTGACTCTCGAGTATCCGGTAAACGATTTCCATCCGGATCAAACCATCGTCGACTTCCAGAAGTTTCTGGCGTGCCAGCGCAGGAACCGGCAACACCTCGGACAAGCGCATGCTGACCCAGCTGGCATCATCGTAACGATACGGTGCCCGGAACGGGCTGGGTGATGAGCCGGAGCCGGTCTCGTCGATAATCGCCCGCAACAGAGACACCAGCACACCGTAGTGCGACGGCACGACTACGGTCGGCTCGTCGGGCAGGAGATCAACTTCGGCTTGCAGCAATGCCGCCGCGCCCTGCCACGAGCGGCGAATGCGAAATCGCTGCGAGCCCTGCGTACTGACATGCAGTACACCCAATTGCGGCATGTCCCATTCATCAATTATCGCCAAGGTCCCGATCTCATGCGGCGTTGCCGCAGACTGTCCGGGCCGCGCTACTTCTTCGCCTTCCACCAGCAGGCAAACGCCGAAGGGGCTTTCGTCCTTGAGGCAGGCCGTCGCCATATCCATGTAACGCGCTTCAAAGATTTTCAGCGGCAGGCGCCCGCCGGGAAACAAAGTCGTGTGCAATGGAAACAAGGGGATGATCATTGTCGGCTCGAGCGCAAGACGTAGGGCCTCAACCCTCGAGGGTACGCCGCCGCGTGCGGCTTGCCGGTGGTCTGGCGGGTCGGGCGGGCTTGGTCAATTCCGTGTCACTGACCGTCAGGGCTTCCAGCGCAACCGCATAGCAGTCGTCGACGTGCGCATCGCCCACCATCTTCATCGCTCCAAAGCTCATCGACGCCGCAACCGCCTGGCCAAGCAGCGGAATAAACCGCAATGCGGACTTGCCCGCCACACGCACACCGATTCGCTGCAGTACCCGCATCAGAATCTGACGGCTGATGATCTTGCCAATGACCTCGCTGCCAATGCTGGTGGCCGCCACCAGCACCACGCGTTTCAATTGCGGATCGAGGTGCTCGATCTGCTCTCCCGACAAGCCGAAGCGCCGGTTGATGGTTTCCATCATTTCATTGAGCAACAAAAAATCCGCGCCGAGGTCAAGGCCGGGAATCGGCACCACCGCGGCCCCGGCAGAGATGCCGGCACGCTTGGTTACCAGCGATTTGCAATCGCTGCGCAACTGATCAAGTTCCGCGACAGTGCGCGGCAGGCCGGGCAAGTTTTTCATTCGTCCTGCGCGCCCCAGCGGGGCATCAGTTCGTGTTCCACGCCAAGCTGGTCAAGTATGCGTGCAACCACGAAATCGATGATTCCCTGGATATCCTGCGGGTGATGATAAAAACCAGGGTTGGGCGGCAGGATTACCGCTCCGGCGCGCGCCAATCGCAGCATGTTTTCCAGATGGATGATGGAAAACGGCGATTCACGCGGCACCAGAATCAGTTTGCGTCCCTCCTTCAGCACCACGTCGGCTGCGCGAGAAATCAAATCATCGGCCATGCCCGCGGCGACTTTCGCCAATGTTCCCATTGTGCAGGGACAAATCACATAGGCATCTGGCGGATTGGAGCCCGAAGCCGGCGGCGCAAACCACTCCTGCTGCCCATAGGCCTTGATCTGCCCCGGTGCCGCGGCGAAGCGTGTCGTGAACTCCGCCGCGACCTCGGATGGCCGCGACGGCAGGGTGAAGCCCATCTCCTGCTTGGCCACAACCTGCGCCGCCGGCGAATATAAAAACTGCACCTGTACTCCGGCCTTGACCAGGCATTCGATCAGACGCATGCCGTAAGGCAGTCCGGAGGCACCGGTGAAGGCAACGGCAATGGTGGGTCGGGTCGATTTCATTTTTGCATCTCCATCAGAAAAGCTCCCTTCGGGACGCAAAGCGCTGGCGCTGATGAGGTCGCTACGGATGGCGGAGCGGCGCTTGATTTACTTTCAAACCGAAGCATGCGCGCCGCGACAAGCCCATTCACCACACCAAATAACAGCGCTGCCGACGCAAACACCGGCAGCAGGTAGAAAACGCCATCATGCGGAACCAGCCACCCGCGAGCCAGCAGAATCTGCCCCGCGATATGCGCGAAGGCAGCCAGCACACTGTGGCTGACGGGACCAAACCAGCGCGTCGGCAGATGGCAGCTCACTCCCAGCATGGCAAGACTGGCCGCGGCGCCGGCGCAACTGAGAAAGAAACCGGGAGCAAGAAACTGGCCGCTGAACAGCGAACCGGCTACGACTCGTAACAGGCTGACCCACACCGCGTCCCGCCAACCATGGCGCAACAACACGACCAGCACAATGATGTTAGCCAGGCCGGGCTTGACGCCGGGCAAAGGGCTGGGAATTGCCGCCTCGGCAATAGTCAGCGTTATCGCTGCCGCGGCGTAGGCGGCAATGCGGCGATCATCGGCGGTCGGCCACAGGACGCGCTGGCGAATTTCAGTAACTGATGCTGTCAAGGCGGTCTCCGCGTCCGGCCAATAGCAGCGAGACATGATTTGGCGCGCACACGGCGACAGCGTTCGCCCGCGTCAGCCAACCCTGCTGTACGCAGTATTGACGGGGACCGGGATCACTCAGAACGCGCGCCCGTCCGGCCGCAATCTCGATTACAGTCGTGCCGAGCGGCCCGGTGACATCTAACCGCCGCGTGGCCGACAGGGCCACTTCGGCAACGACTTCGCCATCGCGCCGAATGATGGCACGATCGGCATGCGCGCCATTCCAGAGCGTTGCAAAGAGGCCAAACACGCTGGCCAGCGCCATGGCAATGATCAAACCATCACCCGGACGAAAGTAGGCCAACCATTCCCGCAATGCAGACGAAGTCATTCGGTCAAAGCCCGGTGACGGACCTGCACGCGAACGTGTTCCTTGAAGCGAGCTGTCAGGCGCTCGGCCAGAAACACCGAGCGATGCTGGCCACCGGTGCAGCCGATCGCCACCGTCAGATACACCCGGTTATCGCGAATGAAATTGGGCAGCCAGTCATTAATGAAGCGATGAATATCATCCTCCATACGCTGAACTTCGGGTTGCGCATCGAGAAAGGCAATCACGTCGGAATCACGTCCGGTCAGCAGACGCAATTTTGGATCGTAATGTGGATTGGGCAGGCAGCGCACGTCGAAAACCAGATCGGCATCCAACGGAATGCCGTACTTGAAACCGAACGATTCAAACAGCAAGGTCAATCCCTGGCGCTGATCGAGCGCGACGAAATCCTTGACGAAGGCACGCAAAGTATTGGGTCGCATATTGCTGGTATCAATATGCTGGCCGAGCGCACCAAGAGGCTCCAGCGCATCGCGTTCGCTGGCAATTGCTTCGGCCAGCGTGGTACCTTCACCAGCCATCGGGTGACGCCGACGGGTTTCCGAAAAGCGCTGGATCAGCACTTCGTCACGCGCATCACAAAACAGAAAGCGTAGATTGACGCCGGCGGTCTCAATCAGGCGCAGCTGCGGCGGCAGGGCGGCAATCGACGAACCGCCGCGCATATCCACGGCAACCGCCACACGCTCGTGAGCTTCCACTTTGAGGTGATTCACCAGATCGGTCAGCAGCGGTGCCGGCAAGTTATCCACGCAAAAATAACCCGCATCCTCAAGCACATTAAGAGCGATGGATTTGCCGGAGCCAGAGAGACCGCTGATCAGGACAAGTTGCATGGCGACAAGGATAACGGATTCCGGGTCAAGTCTGGCAACCAAGTCGCCGAGAGTGTCCATCGGCGGCGCAGGCGATGGTGGCACCCCGATCGGCAAATCCGTATCCTGCGAACGATTTTGAGCTAAATTGGTGCGCTTCACCATTTGAATTGCTTGTCACTTCGGCGTCGGCTCGCCGCTATCTTCATAGGCGCACATGCGGCAGTGAAGCGATCGCGCCGGAAATCGCGACATGAATTTCTACGCGCACGATCAGAGGTGATGAATCGGAGGGAAGTTTTACAAGAAACCATGCCATCGCTGCCTGAATCCGTAAAGTCAGAAACAAATCCATTCCGCCACATCTGTGCCGGCCAGCTGAATTTCCGTGTCTTTGTGCAGGGAGACGGACCGCCTGTTCTGCTCTTTCACGGATTCCCCGACACACTGACCGTCTGGCGCAAACTGATTCCTCACTTGCTTGCAGCGGGCTATCAGGTGATTGCCTTCGATCAGCGTGGTTGCGGCGAATCGGATGCTCCGCGTGGAACAGAAAACTATCGCATCGCCCAAATAGTCGATGACATTCCTTTATTGCTCGACGCCTTGGGGATTCGTCAACCGGTCGGCGTGATCGGTCATGATTGGGGTGCAGCAATTGCATGGGGATTGGCGATTTTCCATCCGGCGCGCGTACACAGCCTGGTGGCGGCCTCGGTCGGACATTTGCAGAGCTACGGCCGCGCCGGCTTCACGCAAAAATTCGTCAAGGGGTTTTATACGCTCTGGTTTCAGCTGCGCGGTGTTGCCGAATGGGAACTGCTGCGTGACGGAGGAAAAGGCCTTCGGCACTGGCTGGGCGATCATGCTGATTTTCCGGATATTCTGGCCCGCATGCAGCGTCCGGGGCGCCTCACTGCCGCGCTTGCCTGGTATCGTGCGAATTTATTTTCCGTTCTCTTTCACCGCTGGCCGCGTTGCGCGGTACCGACGCTGGGTCTCTGGAGCGAGCACGACGCCTACCTCACCGAGGCTCAGATGAAAGATTCAGCGCGCTTCGTTGACGCACCCTGGCGCTATCAACGCATTGCGGACTGCGGTCACTGGATTCCGCTGGAGCGCCCTGAAGAACTGGCCGCAGCTGCCATTGACTGGTTCGATCGCTACGGACGCCCGAAAGCGTAATAATTCTGTGGCACGCCGTCCCGCCAGCGCCGACTTTATTCAGAGCTTCATTGGTACCGCATTGGCCTCATAAACATTGATCAGCGGTGACGCACAAACCAGCTCACTCACAGCCGCCACGAAAGCACGTGAAGCAGGTACCGCGAAGTGCGCCAAAAGCGACGGCATGTCGATCCACTCTTCAAGAAACACCAGACGGTCCGAATTTTCGGCATCGATATGAACCGCATGCGATACACATCCCGGCTCGGCGCGTGATCGATGCACGTGTTCCAGACTGATCGTCATCAGCTCGGTAACCCGTCCAGCCTTTGCCAGCACACTGCCCGTCACAATGATCATTCGATTCTCCTAAGCCGAGCGTGTCAGATAAGCATTCACCACGGAGAGCACGGAGAAAATTGCACAGAGATTACAGAGAGAAGCAAACCCGTCAAGTCGCCTTTCTCCGTGTTCTCTGTGACTTCTCCGTGCTCTCCGTGGTGAAGAATTTGTCCCAAGGGATACCGCTTCACATCTGCTTGAACAGATGCGAATACGGCCGGCTGACGACCAGTGTTTCCGGCCGACCTTTGATGCGCACGCTGGCCTGGCCGCGAAAATCGCGTTCGACCAAATCGATGGCAGTGGCATTGACCAGCGTCGAGCGGTGAATCTGCCAGAACTTTTCCGGGTCAAGCCCGTCGACCAATTCTTTGATCGAGGTCCGGATCAGGGCGTCGCCGTCGCGCGTGGCGACCAGCGTGTATTTCAAATCGGCCTCGAAAAAAAGCACCTCGTCGACGGGGATCAGGCGCAG
>CAZAGR010000182.1:0-5901 GCA_964484585.1 uncultured Propionivibrio sp.
TTTGTCGAGCGCGTCGGCGCGCCTTACTAAGCTGGCTCATTTGCTGGGTTTCCCGGTGACGAATACGCTGATGGGGCTTGGCGGATTCCCGTCTACGGATGGGCAATTTCTCGGGATGCTTGGCATGCACGGCACCTACGAAGCCAATATGGCGATGCAGACCGCGGATGTCATTCTGGCTGTGGGCGCAAGATTTGACGATCGGGTTATCGGCAACCAAACGCACTTTGGCCAGGTTCCGCGCAAAATCATTCATATTGATATTGATCCGTCGTCAATTTCAAAACGTGTGCGCGTCGAAGTGCCGATTGTCGGAGATGTTGCTGAAGTGCTTGAAGAACTGTTCAAACAATTGTCTGCCGCAGCGGCTAAACCGCAGCCAAAGGCGCTTGATGCGTGGTGGAAGGAAATCGAATCATGGCGCAGCAAGAAATCGCTCAAGTACAAGCAGGGCAAAGAAATCATCATGCCGCAGTATGTGGTCGAGAAATTGTACGAAGTCACCGGCGGAGATGCGTTTGTGACCTCGGATGTGGGGCAGCACCAGATGTGGGCGGCGCAGTACTACAAGTTCGACAAGCCTAGGCGGTGGATCAATTCAGGAGGTCTTGGCACGATGGGTGTTGGATTGCCCTATGCGATGGGGGTTCGTCTTGCAAATCCGAAAGCGACCGTTGCCTGCGTGACCGGTGAAGGTTCAATTCAGATGAACATTCAGGAATTGTCGACGGCGAAACAGTTCCGTTTGCCGATCAAGATCATCAACTTGAATAATCGATACCTTGGCATGGTGAGGCAGTGGCAGGAGATGTTTCACGGCAACCGCTATGCCGAATCGTACGTTGACGCATTGCCGGATTTTGTTAAATTGGCTGAAGCTTACGGCCATGTCGGTATGCGGATTGAGCGGCCGGCGGACGTGGAGCCGGCACTGCGCGAGGCGTTTGGAAAACATAAAAATGATCTGGTATTCATGGACTTCATGACTGACCAGAAGGCGAATGTGTATCCGATGGTGGCAGCTGGAAAGGGCTTGTCTGAAATGATTCTGGCTGAGGACTTGTAGGCATGCGACACATAATTTCAATATTGCTGGAAAACGAATCCGGTGCGTTATCACGGGTTTGCGGGCTGTTTTCGGCGCGCGGTTATAACATTGAATCCTTGACCGTTGCTCCGACTGAAGATCCGTCGCTATCGCGCATGACGATTGTCTCGGTAGGTTCTGATGAGATCATTGAGCAGATCACCAAGCAGTTGAACAAACTGATTGAGGTAGTCAAAGTTGTTGATTTGTCCGAGGCTGCGCATGTCGAACGTGAGCTGATGTTGGTAAAAGTGCGCGCAGCGGGCAAAGACCGTGAGGAAATGAAGCGAATCGCTGATATCTTCCGCGGTAGGATTATCGATGTTACGGAGTCCACTTACGTCATCGAACTTACCGGAAATGGCAGTAAGCTGGACGCTTTTCTCGAAGCGATCGGCGCATCTCTGATTCTGGAAACCGTACGTACCGGGATCTGCGGCATTGGCCGCGGTGATCGTATTCTCAAAGTTTGATTCTCAAAATACTAAGGAAAATTGCATGAAAGTGTATTACGACAAAGACGCCGACCTATCTCTTATCAAGGGCAAGAAGGTCACTATTGTGGGTTATGGCTCGCAGGGCCACGCGCACGCCAACAACTTGAAAGAGTCCGGCGTAAATGTGGTGGTCGGACTGCGCAAGGGCGGCGCCTCATGGAGCAAAGCCGAAAAAGCAGGCTTGAAGGTTGACGAAGTTGCCACGGCTGTTAAAGGTGCTGATCTGGTGATGATGCTGGTTCCGGATGAACAAATTGCTGCGATCTATCATGCCGAGGTTGAGCCGAACCTCAAGGTCGGTGCAGCGCTGGCGTTTGCACATGGTTTTAATATTCATTACGCGCAAGTCGTGCCGCGTGCAGATGTCGATGTGATCATGATCGCTCCAAAGGGTCCGGGTCATTTGGTTCGCTCGACGTATGTTCAAGGTGGCGGTGTGCCTTCGTTGATAGCAGTCCATCAAGATGTCAGCGGTAAGGCACGTGACGTCGCATTGTCTTACGCTGCGGCCAATGGCGGGACACGGGGTGGCGTTATTGAAACCAGCTTCCGCGAGGAAACCGAGACCGATCTATTCGGAGAACAAGTCGTTTTGTGCGGTGGCACGGTCGAATTGATCAAGGCGGGCTATGAAACCCTGGTTGAAGCCGGCTATGCCCCCGAAATGGCGTATTTCGAATGTTTGCATGAGCTAAAGCTGATTGTCGATTTGATCTACGAGGGCGGTTTGGCGAATATGCACTATTCGATTTCAAATAACGCTGAGTTCGGCGATATCAGCCGCGGTCCAAGGATCATTACCGATGAAACCAAACGGGAAATGAAGAAAATCCTGGGTGAAATTCAGAGCGGCCAATACGCGCGCGAGTTCATCCTGGAAAATCGCGCAGGGGCGCCGATGCTGCACGCACAGCGGCGAAATCTGGCCAATCATCCAATTGAAAAAGTGGGTGCCCAGCTTCGTGCGATGATGCCGTGGATTCAGAAGAACAAGCTGGTGGATCAAAGCAAAAACTGATTGGATTGGTTTGGCAAAAAAAGGGGCGCCACAAGTGTGCGCCCCTTTTTTTTGCGGTTTCGCCAGGTTTTTTTGTGCGAAGCGTGTTTGATCGAGTCACAAAAAGTCGGCGATGGCGTGACGGCGTTTCGTTCTGCAGGTAGTGGCGGTATTCGCGCGTGAAGCATTTCGGGGTGCGAACCGCTAGAATCAGGCAGCGATTGTTCACTATCGAAAGGTGTGCTTACCATGCAGGTTCCCCCCTCCCGCAAAGCCTTGATGAATCCGGAGTTGCGACGGCGCGGCATCTATCTGTTGCCTAACATGCTTACAACAGCCGCGTTGTTCGCCGGTTTTTATGCCATTGTTCAAGCCATGAATGGCAGATTTGAAGTCTCCGCTGTTGCGATTTTCATTGCCATGGTGCTGGATGGCTTGGACGGACGGGTTGCTCGCATGACGCACACACAAAGTGCATTCGGTGCCGAATATGATTCGCTGTCCGACATGGTTTCGTTTGGTGCCGCACCTGCGCTCGTGATCTATGAGTGGGCGCTGAAGGATCTGGGCAAGTTGGGCTGGGTTGCCGCGTTCATTTATTGCGCTAGTGCAGCGTTGAGGCTGGCACGTTTCAATACCAACATTGACGTTGTTGATAAGCGATATTTTCAGGGCTTGCCAAGTCCGGCCGCGGCCGCTTTGATCGCTGGTCTGGTGTGGGTGATACATGATCTGGAGATTCCGGTGGATCATGTGCGCTATCCAGCTGCGGCACTGACGATATTCGCGGGTGTCACGATGATCAGCAACGTGCGCTTTTATTCAGGCAAGGAAGTTAACCTGCGGCGAAGCGTACCGTTCATGGTCGTGGCCGCCATGGCGCTGGGTTTTGCCTTGGTGTCTTTCTACCCACCAGGAGTTTTGTTTGGGCTGTTTCTCGTTTATGCGTTGTCGGGTTATGTCATGACGGCATGGCAATGGCAGGCTCGACGGAAGATGGTTGCGCGGCAACACTAAAATAGATATAGTTACCGTATGGTCACGTTTTCCATTATTTTTATCGTATTGACAGTTTCTACGGGCGCTCATTTCGCGCCTCGTCTGCGGCGCGCCGAATTGCGCCCGTTGCTGCGCTCAGCGCGCTAAAACTACCTCCCACAATTTGAGTTTTGTATCCCGGCGCTGAAGACCGGGCAGGCGTTTATTCGTTCCAACCGCTTTCAGGAGTAAATCATGGCTAAAGAAAAATTGATCATTTTTGACACGACCATGCGCGACGGTGAGCAGAGTCCGGGCGCTGCGATGAGTCGGGACGACAAACTGCGGATCGCCCGGCAGTTGGAGCGGATGCGTGTAGATGTCATCGAAGCCGGGTTTCCTGCGGCATCACCCGGCGATTTTGAGTCGGTCAAAGCCGTCGCCGAGGCTATCAAGGATTCAACGATTTGCGCCTTGGCACGAGCCAATGAAGCGGACATACGGCGTGCCGGTGAGGCCATTCGCCCTGCCAGGTCCGGCCGCATTCATACGTTCATTGCGACCAGCCCAATCCACATGGAAATGAAGCTTCGCATGTCGCCGGAACAGGTGTTGGAGCAGGCTGTAAAAGCCATCCAGTGGGCGCGCGAATATACCGACAATGTAGAATTTTCCGCCGAAGATGCCGTCCGCTCGGAAGTTGATTTTCTGTGCAAGGTATTCGATGCAGTCATCAAGGCGGGCGCCACGACGATCAACGTACCTGACACCGTGGGTTACAGCATTCCGTCGGTGTGGGGTGAACAGATTCGTACATTGATTGAGCGGGTGCCAAACTCGGGAAATGTCGTTTGGTCGACTCACTGTCACAATGATCTTGGGCTTGCAGTCGCAAATTCATTGTCCGCTGTGCTCAACGGTGCGCGGCAGGTCGAGTGCACAATCAATGGCTTGGGCGAGAGGGCGGGAAATGCGTCAATGGAAGAGGTGGTGATGGCCATACGGACCCGGAGCGATCTCTTTTCCTGCGAGACGGGCATCGATATCAGTCAGATTGTCCCGGCATCAAAATTAGTCAGCCAAATTACCGGTTATCCGGTTCAGCCGAACAAGGCCGTCGTTGGCGCCAATGCGTTTGCCCATGAATCCGGGATCCATCAGGATGGTGTTCTGAAGCATCGGGAGACGTATGAAATCATGCGGGCAGAGGACGTCGGTTGGACAACCAATCGATTGACGCTCGGCAAGTTGTCGGGACGAAACGCATTCAAGGCACGTCTGAAGGAACTGGGCATCGAGTTGCACAGTGAAGATGCGGTCAACAAGGTGTTTGCTCGATTCAAAGAATTGGCGGACAAGAAGCGTGAAATATTTGACGAAGACCTTCATGCATTGGCCTCGGACGACGTTGTGGACCTTGCCGATGAGCGCTACAAACTGATTTCATTTCGATTTCACTCGGAAACCGGAGAAACGCCACTAGCTCAGCTTACCTTGTCAGCCAATGGCGTCGAACACGTTGAGCAGGCGACAGGCAGCGGGCCTGTCGATGCAACGTTTAAAGCCATAGAGCAGGTTGCGAAGAGCGGGGCAGATCTTCTGCTGTATTCCGTCAATGCTATTACGACAGGTACGGATGCGCAGGGCGAAGTTACTGTGCGTTTGGCGCTGGACGGGCGTGTCGTGAACGGGCAGGGTGCCGACACCGATATCGTTGCCGCTTCGGCAAAGGCTTACCTCAATGCCTTGAATAAACTTCAGTCTGGAGCTGAAAAACTGAATCCTCAGCTCTGAACTACGTTTTGCCGGACGGCGTCTTGGCGGTCGCGCGGGCAAAGTAGACGCAGCTCAAGAAAAATGTTGCCGCCAGAATGAGTTCGGCGAGGGCGAGCCATTGGCTTGCCCCAATGTCAGACGCCGCTCGGACAATACCTTCCGTGACATAGGCCAGAGCAAGAAATGACGCCCATTGGTGGGTGTAGCGCTTGCCCCGCAGTATTCCAAAGAGGGGTAAAAGCAGCGGAATTGCCTTTAACGCCAACGAGGATCCACCAGGGCGCAAAGGTGCGAGCCAAAGCTCCCACGCCAAGCATAGAAATATCAGCGCAATCAAGCTACCGATTGCGCAAAAATTGAGGCGCTGAGCTAGCTGCACAACTTCAGAGCGGTCAACGCGAGACGCTTTCCGAGCGCTTGAGCGAGTTGTTTTTCATGAGCACTGCACTGAGTCTCTCCAGCTTCGCCGCTAACATGACTTGCGCCGTAAGGCGTACCACCGGATTGGGTCAGGGATAGCGCTGACTCGGTATAGGGAATTCCGACCAACACCATTACATGGTGAA
>CAZAGR010000183.1:0-5884 GCA_964484585.1 uncultured Propionivibrio sp.
AGGAGTCAATCGCGCCACCCGACCGCTGTTCCGAGCACATCCAACCCCACAATCCATGGTCGAGCTCAGTGAGGAAGGAATTGCCGAGTACATTCAGACCATCGGCCTGTATCGAACCAAAGCCAAGAATGTCGCCGCACTGTCCAAGCTGATTTTGCAACGTCACAAAGGCCAAGTTCCCCGCACTCGTGAAGAACTCGAAGCCTTGCCCGGTGTGGGACGAAAAACCGCCAATGTGGTTCTCAATAGTGTCTTCGGCGAACCTACGATTGCAGTCGATACACATATTTTCCGCGTCGCTAACCGAACCGGTCTGGCGTCAGGAAAAACCGTAAACATTGTCGAGCAAAAATTGTTAAAAGTTGTTCCAGCCGGGTTTCGTCTGCACGCGCATCATTGGCTGATACTCCACGGCCGCTATACCTGCAAGGCCCGCCGGCCCGAATGCCCCCGTTGCGCTCTGCGGGATCTGTGCAACTATAA
Source organism: uncultured Propionivibrio sp. (assembly GCA_964484585.1). Classification (GTDB taxonomy): domain Bacteria; phylum Pseudomonadota; class Gammaproteobacteria; order Burkholderiales; family Rhodocyclaceae; genus JADKHX01. The sequence continues at coordinate 484 of CAZAGR010000183.1, forward strand.
GGACAAGAGCGATGAGTGATGTATAACCCAAGTCGCGAGCAGGCGCGCCAGTTCCTCATCGAGGCATGGCGTAAACGTCGCGAGAAACTACCCGCATCACCCATGGATATGCTGGCCGCCGACATCATCGAATGGCATCGCGAATACCACCCGCTACTCGAAGCCGATGATGCGCTGACGCGCGAATGGACACCGGAGGAAGGAGAGACCAATCCCTTCCTGCACCTGTCGCTGCATTTGGCTATCGAGGAGCAATTATCGATCGATCAACCGCCAGGCATTCGTGCCGTGTTCGAACAATTGCAGCGCAACCGTGGTGACCGCCACGAGGCGCTTCATGCCGCTCTGGAGTGTCTGGGAGAAACAATGTGGCGCTCTCAACGTGACCGACAACCACCCGACAGCGAGAGCTATCTGATTTGCCTGCGTCGCCGCGCAGGCCAGCGAACACACTAACCGTAAAAAGTCGGCACTGGCGACACGGCGATTGTCTTCATTCGCGGGCGTTCAATCCCGCCAAAGAACTCAGGCGGGGATCTGGTCAAGCTCAAACGCCTTGTGCAACACACGAACCGCAAGCTCTACATACTTCTCATCAAGCACAACCGAGATCTTGATTTCCGAGGTTGAAATCATCAATAAATTGATACCTTCCTCAGCGAGGGCTCGAAACATCTTGCTCGCTACTCCCGGATGCGAACGCATACCGACGCCGACAGCTGAAACTTTGCATATTTTTCCGTCACCTTCAACGGCACGAGCACCCACATGCGGTTTGACCTGCTTGTCCAATAGATCAAACGCACGCTGAAAATCGCCCCGGTTCACGGTAAACGAAAAATCCGCAAGGCCATCGTGACCGACGTTCTGTATGATCATATCGATATCGATATTTGCCTCTGATATTGGACCCAGAATTTGATAGGCGATACCCGGTCGATCCGGCACACCCAGTACCGTGAGCTTTGCCTCGTCACGAGTAAATGCTATGCCGGAGATGATTGGTTGTTCCATTTTCTTGTCGTCCTCAAACGTAATAAGCGTGCCCAGCGTTTCCTTGCCCTCTTCCTCGAAGCTGGAAAGAACTCGCAACTTGACCTTGTACTTGCCGGCAAATTCGACCGAGCGAATTTGCAAAACTTTAGACCCGAGGCTGGCCATTTCCAGCATTTCCTCGAACGTAATGCGATCAAGCTTACGAGCCTCGGGAACAATCCGCGGGTCGGTTGTATAAACCCCGTCAACATCGGTATAAATCTGACATTCGTCAGCGGAAAGCGCCGCAGCCAAAGCCACGCCAGAGGTGTCTGAACCACCGCGCCCGAGCGTGGTAATGTTTCCCTCGGCGTCAACCCCTTGAAAGCCCGCGACCACGACGACGGTATCCTGATCAAGATCGCGCCGAATATTCACGCCATCAATCTCAAGAATACGCGCCTTGGTATGCGTGCTATCTGTCAAAACCTTGACTTGCGACCCCGTATAACTCTTCGCATTCAGACCCAAATCCTTCAATGCCATCGCCAGCAAGGCGATCGTCACTTGCTCGCCCGTCGATACCATCACATCCAATTCGCGGGGATCGGGGCGTGGCGACACATCGGTAGCCAGTGCGATCAAGCGGTTGGTCTCTCCAGACATAGCCGACACCACGACGACGATCTGATGCCCTTTGGCCTTCCAGCGCATGATCCTGCGCGCAACGTTTCGTATTCTCTCCGGCGTCCCCATTGAGGTGCCACCGTATTTTTGGACAATCAAACTCATAAACGATCTGCTCAAAAGGTTTTCGAAAGAAGTGGAATTTTAACCCAACTTGCGCTTCACCCGCCCATTTCGCCACGTCACAGCGGCTCATGAAAACCAACAAAGGCAAACAGGCAAAAATGCCTCTTGTATATCCGCCACGGTTGGTCTATACTTTTTCGCATATGCCTAAAGATATAGATGATATGTCCTGAGCGTATTCAGAGCGGGTACAGACCGCACTTGGTTCATCTGAAGCAACTTTAATGGAGATAAAGTATATGAAAGGTAGCGAAAAAGTTGACGCCCGTGCCATCCGTCACAAACTGGGCTTGAATCAGCAACAGTTCTGGTCCAAGTTGGGCGTCACGCAAAGTGGTGGCTCACGTTATGAAAGTGGGCGCAACATGCCCAGACCTGTTCAGCACTTGCTCCGATTGGTGCATGTTGAACAAATTGATATTGGCAAGGTGCGGAAGGATGATTTTGAGGTCATCGAGTACTTAAAGGCAAACAACGCTAATTTGCTGAAAGATCTGAAAAAACAGGCAAAGGCCGCAAAAAAGGGCTGAGAACCTGAGGCCAGCTGTCAATTCAGGGGCTGACGTTCACGGTCAGGCCGCGCATTCGAATTTGCGTAGCAAGCTGTTCAATATGCACCGTATCGAGCCGCCCCAAGCGGCTCGCTTCTTTTTGCAGCGACGGACGCGCCAATCCATAGAGGTGAACGCCGCGCAGTGAGCCTTTCATGCTGCCAAGCAGGTCAAGGTAAGCATGCCAACCTTTATCCATCGAAAATTTTCCATCGACGGAAAAGACACAGGTTTGCACCCACGTTGGCGCTACTTTGGAACAAAGGTCCAGTCGCCGAGCAACGATGTCTAATGAGGTTTTAGTGCCATTTAGCAGAGCCAACTCACTGGGGGCGACAGAATCAAGCTTGAACCACACCTCCCCCGGCGAGGCGCCGAGTTTTTCCACGGCGGTCAGAACTCGCGGGCGATCCAGCAAACTACCATTGGTGATCAAGCGAACAATCATGGAATCCCGCAGATCGAAACGATCAATGGCCTGATTTACCAACGCAACTGCGCCAGGAAATTCTGCAGCACTGGTTGGCTCTCCATTACCGGAAAACGCAATATCGACCAAGCGGCGCGAACCTTCGGCAACTCGCGAAGTCAAAAAATCACCATGGATGGCCGACGTCAGGAATCGATCGAGCTCTTCGCCCAATACGTCGAGGGAAATCGGCGGTGGACCACCGCGCACTAGTTCAGGAACCTGGCAATACATGCAATGCCAGTTACACGCGTTGTTCGGATTAAGATTTATTCCAATCGACACTCCGCCAGCCCGCCGCGAAACAACGGGATACACATAGCGCATTCCCGAGCTATCACGGTTATGGTCTGCCGAGGTCAAGGTATCAGTCCGTTTTAGCAAAATTCGATTGGCGGCATTCATCTGGGCGAGTGGTCTATACTTTCTAGTGATTCAGATTACCATCGTTCCCCGCCCGCCCGGCGACCAGAGCTTGGCAAATCTGCAAAACCCTCCCGTCATTGCATTCAGGAAAAACATCGTGCTAAAACTCTGCGGTTTCAGTGTCAGCAACTACTTCAACAAGGTGAAGTTTGCCCTGTATGAGAAGGAAGTCACGTTTGAGGAAGAACTGGCCTATCCGGCACAAACTGACACGTTTCTCAAGGATTCACCCATTGGCAAAGTTCCATTTCTTCGCACCGACCGCGGCAACTTGAGTGAATCCCAGGTTATTGTTGAATACATTGAAGAGGTCTACCCCCAGCCCCCGCTCTTTCCTGCCGATGCCTACGACCGCGCACGGTGTCGTGAACTGATCGAGCATATCGAACTGCATCTGGAACTTCCGGTGCGCCGCTTGTACGCCGAAGCTTTTTTCGGTGGGAAAGTCAGTGATGCCACCAAGGCCGAAGTCGAAACAGCCGTGCCCAAGGGCTTGCGCAGCCTTGGTCAGTTGGCGCGATTCGCTCCCTTTATTGCCGGCGAATCGTTCACGCACGCAGATTGCGCTGCATGGGTGCATCTGCCATTGATTGGCCAAACCACAAAAAAAATATTCGGGCGCGACATGGTGGCGGAAATGCTGCCGGCAGCGGCAGGCTACCTGCAACGTATTGGTTCCCGTCCGCATGCAATAAAGTTGGCTGCCGACCGCGATGCAGCAATGACTGCCTTCTTCGCATCAAAAAAGTAGTGCTCGGCGAAGTTTAAGATCAACATCTGCAACCCTTCAGGAAACACCATGAACATGCGCTTTACAGGAACCGAAAACTACGTAGCCACACCCGACCTCATGCTTGCCGTCAATGCAGCCATAACGCTGCAGCGTCCGCTATTGATCAAGGGTGAACCGGGCACTGGTAAAACCATGCTGGCCGAAGAAGTGGCCGCCGCCCTGAAAGTACCTTTGCTCCAATGGCACATCAAGTCCACCACCAAGGCGCAACAAGGCCTGTATGAATACGACGCAGTCTCTCGTTTGCGCGATTCGCAACTCGGTAATGAAAAAGTTAACGACATAAGCAACTACATTCTCAAAGGCGTTCTCTGGCAGGCGTTTGATCAGGAAACGCCCTGCGTCATCCTGATCGATGAAGTCGACAAAGCCGACATTGAATTCCCCAATGATCTGCTACGCGAACTTGACCGTATGGAATTCCACGTTTATGAGACGCGCGAAACGATCCGCGCGCGGCAGCGTCCCCTTGTATTCATTACCTCCAATAACGAGAAAGAACTGCCGGATGCCTTCCTGCGTCGCTGCTTCTTTCACTACATCAAGTTTCCCGACAGGGAGACAATGACAAAGATTGTTGACGTCCACTTTCCTGACCTCAAGAAATCGCTGCTGAAAGAGGCACTGGAGGTATTTTTTGATTTGCGGGAAATCCCCGGCCTCAAGAAAAAACCGTCAACTTCCGAGTTGATCGATTGGCTCAAGCTTTTGCTGGCTGAAGATATCCCGCCAGAAGCACTGCGCGCCAAAGACCACAAGACGGTGGTTCCGCCGCTGCACGGAGCCTTGCTAAAGAACGAACAGGACGTTCATCTTTTCGAACGTTTGGTTTATATGGCTAAGCATAATCGCTGAGTCAGTCTCTTGTTACGAATACCAATCATCCACTACCGTCATGCTGATTGATTTTTTTCTCCACCTCAAGGCGAAAAAGGTTCCGGTCTCGACTCGCGAGTATCTGACCTTGCTGGAGGCCTTGCAGGCGCGCCTTGCCGGGCACTCGCTCGACGATTTCTATTTTCTGTCGCGCACCTGTTTGGTCAAGGACGAAACGCATTACGACAAGTTTGACCAGGCCTTTGGCGAATACTTCAAGGGGGTAGAAAGCATTCCCGGGCTCGAAGCCGATATTCCTGAAGACTGGCTGAAGGCGATGATGCAGAAACATCTGACGCCGGAAGAAAAGGCCAAGCTTGAAAAGCTGGGCTGGGAAAAGCTCATGGAGGAATTCAAGAAGCGCCTCGAAGAACAGAAGGGGCGGCATCAGGGAGGGAATAAATGGATCGGTACCGGTGGCAGCTCACCGTTTGGCAATGGTGGTTTTCACCCCGAGGGCATCCGCGTTGGTGGAAACTCGGCCGGTAATCGCACGGC
>CAZAGR010000184.1:0-5869 GCA_964484585.1 uncultured Propionivibrio sp.
AACCGTTGCAGGAACGGCCACCCAACATTATTGTCATCCTGGCCGACGATCTGGGTATCAACGATGTCAGCACCCACGGCGGCGGTTATGCCGACAAAGGCGTGCCGACTCCGAATATCGACGCCATTGGCGATGCCGGGGTGCGCTTTGATGCTGGTTATGCCGCCAGTGCGGTATGCACCGTGTCTCGGGCAAGCATGCTGACGGGGCGTTACTCCTCGCGCTTTGGCGTCAATTACACGCCGACACCCGGCAACATGCTGCGCATTCTGTCGACTATGAACACGTCACAGCTGCATCCGATGGTGGCGCACGAAGATCGCGCCTCAGAGATTGGAGACTTCAACTCGCTGGGTATGCCACCGTCCGAAATCACGGTCGCCGAGTTACTCAAAGAGCGCGGTTATCACACTGCACACATTGGCAAGTGGCACTTGGGTGGAACCCGTGAAATGAGACCGACCAATCAGGGCTTCGATGAAAGCGTGTATATGGAAAGCGGGCTCTATCTGCCGCAAGATTCTGCTGCTGTGGTGAACTCAAAACAGGATTTTGATCCGGTTGATCATTTTCTGTGGCCCAACATGCGCGCAGCAGTCAGCTTCAACAACGGCAGTTGGTACCAGCCGCCCAAATACCTGACTGACTACTTTACTGATGAGGCAGTGAATGTCATTCGTAACAACAAGAACCGACCTTTCTTCCTCTATCTGGCGCATTGGGGCGTGCATACGCCATTGCAGGCAGCCAAGGAAGATTATGACGCACTGGCAAACATTCCCGATCATCGTCGGCGAGTTTATGCCGCCATGATCCGATCGGTGGACCGCAGTGTCGGTCGAGTGCTGCAATCGCTTCGCGATGAGGGCTTGGAGGACAACACCATTGTGATCTTTACCGGCGACAATGGCGCGCCAAGCTATATCGGTCTGCCCGAAGTGAATCAACCCTATCGCGGCTGGAAACTTACTTTTTTTGAGGGAGGGATTCGCGTCCCCTATGTCGCAAAATGGCCCGGGAGGATTGCTGCCGGTACTCACTACAAGGAGCCCGTGTCGAATATCGATATTCTGCCCACAGTCGTTGCCGCTGCGGGAGGAAAACTGCCCGATGACAGAATGATCGATGGCGTGAATTTGTTGCCATTTTTGTCAAAGCCACCGGGGCAGCATTTGATTCAGGCACCGCGCACGCTTTTCTGGAATGACGGCAGCTACCAGGCACTGCTGGACAAGGGCTGGAAGTTGCAAGTTGCCGAGCGCCCCAAAAAAACCTGGCTGTACAACCTAAATGAAGACCCGACCGAGCGCGTCAATCTGGCCGAGAAGCAGCCGGAAAAAGTGATGATGCTCAAGAGCCTGCTGGCTACGCATAATTCCAGGTTACCCAAGCCGCTATGGCCTTCATTTCTGGAAGCGTCCATCCGGATTGACAAGACTCTGGATCAACCGGAAGTGGCAGACGATGAATACGTTTACTGGCAGAACTGATGTTGAAATCAAACGATACCTTCACAACCTGCCTTAGCAGGACGTGCCCGTCGTTGCATAAGGAGAACGCATGACCATCACAGTCAACATCAAATTGGAGCATGAGTTTCCGGTCAAGGCATCCGTGCGAGAGGTCTTTGATGCTCTCTCCGATGTTCCCGTTTCAGCGCAGTATTTTCCGGGTGTCGAGCAACTGATCAAACTCGGCAAAGATGCCTACCGGTGGGAGTTGGGTAAAGCGGGAACAGAAAGATTCAATTTGCAGACGGTCTATGCCTGCACATACGCAGCAAACCGGAAAGCCGGCACGATTGTTTGGACTCCGATCGAAGGTGTAGGCAATGCTCAAATTTCAGGCGCGTGGAAGATCGCTGACAACAAAACTTTTACAAGCATCCGCTTTGAGATGCATGGCACGCTTCACCTGCCCGTTCCGGCATTAATGAAAATGATCGTGGCGCCGATTGCGGCGGCCGAGAATGAAAAAACCAACCAGCAATACTTTAAGAATCTGACCAAACACTTTGGAGGTACAGCATGAGTATGCGTCGAATTCTGTCCGGCGTTGGACTGACGGTTGCAATTGTGGCCGTGCTCGGCTTTGTCTTCCGCGAACCGGTAATTATGTGGTCGCTGCAGAAATTGGCCGTCAAAAAAATGTTGGAACGTCCTCTCGACGATTTGCCCGACGGACTTCACATTGGCCTATGCGGTGCCGGCTCACCGTTTCCGGATACCCGGCGTGAGCCGGCGTGCAACCTGTTCATCGCCGGCAAGCGCCTGTTCATGATCGACGCGGGCTCGGCGGCATCTCGAAATTTGGGCCGGATGGGATTCAACCCGGGCGACGTGGAAGCCCTTTTTCTGACTCACTTTCATTCGGACCACATTGATGGTTTAGGCGAATTGCAGTTGCAGCGCTGGGGCAGCTCTGCAAACAAAGAGCCTTTGCCCGTGTATGGGCCGGGCGGAGTGGCCATGATTGTCAACGGCATCAACCTGATCTATTCGCAGGACATGACGTACCGCGTAGCTCATCATGGCGCTGAAACCATGCCGCCGAGCGGAGCGGGCCTCACCGCGCGAAGTTTCGATCTGTCCGCTCCCGATGGGCGAGTGGTATTGATTGACGAACCTGATCTGCAAGTCACTGCCTTTGGTGTTTCCCATTCGCCGGTGCATCCCGCCGTGGGCTATCGAATTCGCTACAAGGATCGCACGGTTGTTTTTAGTGGCGACACGAGCAAGTCGGCCAATGTACAGCGCGAGGCCAAGGGAGTGGATCTGTTGGTGCATGAAGCTTTGCAGACACGACTAACCCGTGTGCTGGGTGCAAGCGCAGCAGAAGCCGGCCGCAAGAATCTGGCAAAAGTGTTTGGCGACATTGAGAATTACCATACGACACCTGAACAGGTGGCCGAAATTGCCCGTGATGCCGAGGTGCGATTCTTGATGTTCAGTCATATAGTACCGGCGCTTCCGTTTCCTGGCCTTGAAGGTGTGTTTGTCGGCGACGCACCTGAGATTTATAAGGGAAGAATGAAAGTCGGCATCGATGGCGATTTCGTCAGCCTGCCCGCCGGCAACACCGACATTGTCTTGTCGAAAAAACGCTAACGAGGATCGTGATGAGCAGATCGGCCAAATCTGGCAAAACGGTGGTGATTACAGGGGCGTCGGCCGGCATCGGCCGGGCGCTTGCGCTGGAGTTTGCTGCGCGCGGATACCACCTGGGCCTGACCGCACGGAGACTGAATGTACTCGATGAACTCCGCAAGGAAATTTTTTCTCTGTTCGGCTCCGATTCACGGCGCGTCGAATTGGCGATGCTCGATGTCGACAACGATGAAACGGTTGCCCCGTCGCTGCATGCGTTATTCGACACGCTGGGTAAAGTCGATATCCTTGTAGTCAATGCCGGAGTCAATGATTTCACCCGGGTGGGCAAAGGCGATCTGGCTAAGGAAAAACGTCTGATTCAAACGAATCTCGTCGGCGCGATCGCGACGGTCAACGCCGGCGTGGAGCATTTTCTTGCTTGTGGCGGCGGCCAAATCGTCGGCATATCGTCGATCGCGTCTCTTCAGGCAGTGCCGAAACAGGCGGCTTACTGCGCGACCAAAGCCGGATTTTCAATGTATCTGGATACGGCACGCGTTGAACTTAGGCACAAAAATATCCACATCACCAAAATTCTTCCCGGCTTCGTCAAGACCGAGATCATGGCCGATATCGATAAATATCCCTTCGTCGTGACAGCCCAACAGGCGGCAAAAGAGATCGTCACCGCAGTTGAAAAAGAGAAAAAATTGGCAGTAGTACCGGCTTTTCCATGGAAATGGATGCGGCCACTTTTCGGTCACATGCCGGATCGCGTCTGGGGTCGCCTCAAGTAAAAAATGGGCGGCAATTACACGCTCTACGGGTGATATCTTTCCTATTTCACGGGGGAGGTGCATTGCTATATACAGTAGCAAGGTGTTCCATTCACGGATCAACCGGTCAATATGACCAAGCTTCTTTGGCGGATAAAACGCAAGACTGTCGAATTCGCATCAGCGGAAAGCAATTTTGCGGGCGTGTAAAACTCAGCGTGCCCCTGCACATGGCGAATGTGATTGTCCAAATCTCAATGAGCATTTTCGAGCTTAAACTGAGCACACACTGTTGAGCGAGCCGCGCCCACCGTCGATTGCATGCCTTGGGTGAAGCGCTCTTTTGAAGGAGCATAGGACCATGGGAAAATCCGAAACGAGTGATCAGAGTTCGCGAGTGGCCAGCCTCTTGCTCAGCTGTCCGCTGCGGACGGGACTCGCGGCTGATCTGACGCAGCTGATCTACAACCAGGGTGGACAGATTTTCTATCACGATCAGTGTGTCGACCCCGAGAGTCGCCACTACTACACCTGCCTGAAGTGGGATGCGTCGCGCATGCAAGGCCCTGACGGCGATCTGGCGGATCGGCTTGCGGCCATGCTGGGCAAGGGGCCCGACATCGATTGGTCAGTTCATTACTCGGACCAGCCCATGAGGATGGCGATTTTCGTCTCGAAGGATCCATGGTGCCTTTACGACATCCTGGCGCGAAGCCATTCCGGCGAGTGGAACGTACAGATCCCACTGATCATTGGCAATCATCCCGACCTCGAACATGTTGCCGATCGCTTCGGGATAGATTTTCGGTTGTTTTCCATCAACAAAGACAACAAAGCAGACGTCGAGAGCCAACAACTTGATCTGCTCAAGAGTCAGCAGATCGATTTCGTCGTGCTGGCGCGTTATATGCAGATTCTCAGCGGCACATTTGTGCAGGCATTTCCGAGCCGCATCATCAACATCCACCACGCCTTCCTGCCGTCATTTCCCGGTGCCAAGCCCTACCATGCCGCCCGTGATCGTGGCGTCAAGATGATCGGCGCCACCAGTCACTATGTAACCGAGACGCTCGACGCCGGGCCGATCATCGAACAGGACGTACTGCGCGTAAGCCACCGAAATTCGGTACAGGATCTGGTGCGCTTCGGACGCGATCTTGAGAAGATCGTGCTGGCCCGCGCAATCTGGAGCCATCTCCAGCGCAAAGTGATTGTTCACAGCGGGCGTACCGTCGTGTTTGATTGAACAGGTCCAGCGGCGCCCTCTAAAATACCAGCGTCGACCATTCGGGATCAAGCGTGCGCAGCACAAAATCCGTCGCGCTCGCCGTTCCGGAAAACTCTGGGATGCGTGCTTCCTGCGCGCTCGTTTGTTCATGAAGCGCTACGGCACACGCCAGAAACTTGACGCCCAAATCCGCCGCTTCGCGCATGAATTCGTAAACGGGTTTGCGATTCCCGAGGGTCGGGTAAAGTTGCTGCGCGACACCGTCAATCAACAGGCGGACCGCCGCGCCGCCGAAGTGAATCTCGACCTCACAATCCAGCGCCGCCGCCAGCGCGGCGTAGTAAAACGGGCTGACACACAACTCGGGTTGTGTCGGATTGGCGGCCCAAAGCAGGATCGCCAGCTTCTTGCGTGCTTCACTCACCGCAGTTCACCGTCCGGTTCTTGTTGCAACACGTGCTGGCGGTAGTCCGTGGCATCCATCAGTAGCGCAGCGTCGGCCACCCAATTTGTCGGCTGGCCGCGTACCATCCAGCCCTCGCCATACGGATCGCGATTGAGCACTTCAGGTGTTTCCTCGGCCAGATCGTTTGCCTTGACAAGTCGCAGGGCGACCGGTGCATGCACGGCCAGCACAGTCTTGGCGCACTCCACCGTACCGAGACCGAGACCATTACCGATAGTCGCTCCGCTGGGTTTGGCGGTAAACGCAATAATTTCACCCGCACGATAGATGCCAAGGCTGGTGGCGCCAATGACCACCTCGTCGCCTTCAT
>CAZAGR010000185.1:0-5779 GCA_964484585.1 uncultured Propionivibrio sp.
AGACGTTCCTTGGGATCGTTCGGGTTCATGGCGGGTCTCGTCGTGGAATAATTTGTGTGGATTGGCGCAGGTTAGCGCAGTTCCGTTCTGGTTGCCCGGACAAACGGCGACGTGCAGGGGCGGCGAATTGGTGCTTAATGTAGCTTGGATAGCGGTGGGGTGAAGTTAGACATGAAGAATATTTTGATCATTGGCGGCAGTGGTTTTCTCGGCAGCGCGATCATCGGCGAGTTGGCACGCCGTTCCGCCAGCGCCGACTTTTTGTTGACTGTGCCAACGCGACGTCGTGACAAAGCACGCCATCTGCTGGTATTGCCGACAGTCAGTCTGGTCGACGCCGACGTGCATGATCCGGCCACATTAGCGCGCCTGATGGCGGGGCAGGATGCGGTAATCAGTTTGGTCGGGGTTTTGCACAGCGATGAGGGCGAACCGTACGGGCGCAATTTTGCGCGTGCCCACGTCGAGTTGCCGCAAAAAATTGCCGCTGCCGCCAACGCTGCGGGAGTTCGCCGTGTGCTTCATGTGTCGGCACTTCAGGCCGCGCCAGACGCGCCCTCCGGCTACCTGCGATCCAAGGCCGCCGGTGAAGCGGCCTTGCGTATGGCCGGCTTGGAGTTGACGCTGTTTCAACCATCGGTAATTTTTGGTCAGGGCGATGCGTTCCTGACTCTGTTCGCCGACATGGCGAAATTGGCGCCCTTTTTCCCGCTGGCTGGCGCGGATGCTAAATTTGCGCCGGTGTGGGTGGGTGATGTCGCGGCCAGCGTGGCCGAAAGTTTGCAGCAACCTGAGAGCATTGGCCAAACTTACCCTTTGTGCGGCCCGCAGCAGTATTCGCTGCGCGAACTGGTGAGTTATGCCGCACGCGTCGGCGGTCATCCGCGCCCGGTGCTCGCCCTGCCCGCACCCCTTGCGTGGATGCAGGCGTGGATGATGGAGTGGTTGCCCAATACGCCGATGAGTCGTGACAACCTGCGATCTCTGCGCGCTGCCAGTGTCTGCGCCAGCGGTTGCACTTTGCCGTTCGGACGCCGCGCGACGGCACTTGAGGCCGTCGCACCTATATATCTTGGCTCCGGCGAGCCTGCATGACCGTGTCGGCGCGATGAAAATTTACGCGGTCGGCGGTGCGGTGCGCGACGCCTTGCTCGGTCTCGAGGTCAAAGACCGCGACTGGGTGGTCGTCGGCTCTACTCCCGCTGCCATGCTCGCTCTCGGGTATCGCGCGGTGGGCAGCGATTTTCCGGTATTTTTGCATCCGGCGACGCACGAGGAATATGCACTTGCCCGGACTGAACGCAAGACAGCGCCCGGTTATGCCGGCTTCAGTTTTCACGCCGCGCCTGAAGTGACTTTGGAAGAAGACCTGGGGCGGCGCGATCTGACCATCAATGCCATGGCGCAGGAGCACGATGGGCGTGGTGTGGGCGCCATTATCGATCCCTATGGCGGACGCGCTGATCTGGCCGCGCGCGTCCTGCGCCATGTCTCGCCGGCATTTGCCGAAGATCCGGTACGTATTCTTCGGGTGGCTCGTTTTACCGCGCGCTTCGCTGACTTTGTGGTCGCGGATGAGACCATGGAATTGATGCGGCAGATGACCTTTGCAGGTGAAGTCGATGCGCTGGTCGTCGAGCGGGTCTGGCAGGAGCTGTCACGCGGCTTGATGGAAAAACGTCCTTCCCGCATGTTTGAAACCTTGCGGGCTTGCGGCGCTTTGGCCCGGCTATTACCCGAAGTGGATGCCTTGTGGGGCGTGCCGCAACGCGCCGATTACCACCCCGAGATCGACACCGGAGTTCACTTGATGATGGTGCTGGACATGGCGGCACGTCTCGATTCGCCGCTGTCGGCGCGTTTCGCGGCACTGACCCACGATCTGGGCAAGGCGACGACGCCGGTTGAGATCCTACCGCGTCACCACGGCCATGAACAGCGCAGCGTGGATCTGTTGTTGCCTTTGTGCGAACGCTGGCGCGTGCCGACCGAGTGCAGAGATGTGGCAAAACTGGTGGCGCGTTTCCACGGGGAAATTCATCGCCATGACGAACTGCGCCTGGATACCCGGCTCAAATTGCTTGAGCGTTGCGACGCCCTGCGCCGGCCGCAACGCTTTGATCAGGTGTTGCTGGCCTGCGAGGCGGATTATCGCGGCCGTCTCGGGTGGAGCGAGCGTGAGTACGCGCAGGCCGTCGCCTGGAAGGCCGACCTCGCGGTGGTGTGCGGCGTGGATGCCGGGGCCATAGCGCAGGCAACTACGGCCAAGCAAGAGCCGGAGAAAATTCCCGAGGCGATTCGTTTTGCCCGCTTGGCCGCATTACGTAGTGCCTCAGCAGCGTAGCTGAAATACGCGTGAGTACAATCGGGGTCATGAACATCACTCGAGCAGCTGGGTTTGCGGCCTTGATTACTTGTAGCCGCGCCCCTTTATGAACACACATCTGAAGGACCAGCTTGAAGTTTTGTCGGTGCTGCCGACAGGAAAATCACCGCGCTCGACGCCACTCCTATTTGTGCATGGGGCCTACACGGCCGCCTGGTGCTGGCAGGAGCACTACCTCGGTTTCTTTGCCGCCGCCGGCTACCCCAGTTACGCCTTGAGTCTCTCAGGCCACGGCAAGTCGCGCGGCCGCAAACATCTGGACAGCTTTTCGATTGATGATTATGTGCATGATGTGGAAGAGATCGCCGCGACCTTGCCGTCGCCGCCGGTGCTCATCGGTCATTCGATGGGAGGATTCGTCGTCCAGAAGGCGCTGGAGCGCCGCATCGCGCCGGCCGCCGTGCTGATGTGTGCGGTGCCGCCGCAGGGGCTGATGGCGTCGGCGGTCGGGCTCATGTTCAGCAAGCCCGCGTTGATGAGCGAACTCAATAATTTGATGAGCGGCAGCGGCGCAAGCATCAACGCGCTGCGCGACGCCTTGTTTGCGCAACCGGTGGCGGAAGACGACCTGGCGAGGTTTTTCCGGCTAAGCCAAAGCGAGTCGCATCGCGCCTTGTGGGATATGGCCTTGTTCAACTTGCCGCAGACACGACGAATCCGCAAGACGCCGCTGAAGATAGTCGGTGCCGAATTCGATCACCTGATTGCATCGTCGCTGGTGGAAATGACCGCGCACAGCTATGGCACCGATGCCGAAATTTTTGCGGGCATGGGGCATGGTCTGATGCTGGAACGCGACTGGGAACGGCCGGCACGCAGCATTCTCGACTGGCTGGGATCGATTGAGCTATGAGGGCGCACGTATGATCGTCACGTTTCAATCCGCTGCATCGGGCGACGTCATCATGTTTGGTGACGTGGCGCATCGCATGATGGAAATCATGGGTAAGGGCGCGGACGCCAAGGGTATCGTTACTGTTGAGCAGTTGCCCGGGGCGATCGCCCGCCTGCAGGCCGCGATCGATGCCGACAAGGCGCAGCGCGCAGGCATGGCCGAGGAGGATTTTCCGCAAACGGAGGCGGTAGCGGGCGGTGCCAGGCGTGCTTACGTAAGCTTGGCCCAGCGAGCCGCGCCGCTGCTGGAACTGCTGCAGTGGTCGCTCAAGAAGAAGAAGCCTGTGGTCTGGGGTGTTTAGAACAACTCGATATCATCGGTTTTGTTATTCAACTGGGACATGAATTGTTCGAGTGCTTCTTTGACCGGGACCCCACGCATCACCGCTTCAAACATCGCCTGCTCTTCCTGCATCGAATATTTAGATCGGATTTTTTCCTGCAACCCTCGCCACTCGGCGGGATTGAACAGGCGCGTGTTGTCGGCGACGAGTTCCGATAGCGCCGACAGGCTGTGATTCACGTGCGCCATGCGTTGAACGAGTTTGTCGTAGAACTGGAAAGCGACGATTGCCTGATGCACAAGATTGGATACGTTGCCAGTCACGCCTTGCAGGCTGGCTTTGGCTATCCCCGTTTCGCCTTCATCCGGCAGTGCTTCTACTGTGTCGCCAATCATGCGAATGTGGTCGGCCAAGGTGGTGAATGAACCCGTTAGCACTTCGACCGAACTGTTGCTGTCTGTCATCGCCGCTTCAATCTGCCCGGACGACAACTCGAGCATCAAAACCGTTTCGCGGACTTGGCTCCAGTCAAGGTCGGGGGAGTGAACGCGGGTTCCGCTGGTCATGGCATTGGACATGGTGGCTTCTTTCGTGGTGTTGAGTAACTGCGCAGGTATCATATCTGATGCGGTGGCCTGGCGTGCCTGAACGGCCATGCAATAATCCTGTCATGCGAAATTTGTTGATTGTGGGTTGCGGTGACGTTGTCCGCCGGGTGCTGCCGCAATTGGTGCAGCGCTGGCGCGTCATCGCTCTGGTGCGGCAAACTGATGAGACATTGACCGCGCTGGGCGTGAAGCAAATTCGTGGCGATCTGGATCAACCCGCCACCTTGCGCCGATTGCAGGGCATCGCTGATGCGGTGATTCACAGCGCGCCGCCGGCAGCTACCGGAATTCACGACCTGCGCACTCGCCATTTACTGGCCAGGCTGCAGCGCGGGAAAAGCGTCCCCCGCTGTCTCGTCTATATCAGCACCAGTGGCGTCTATGGAGATTGTGCCGGCGTCTTCGTTCCGGAGACGCGCCAGGTGGCGGTAAAGTCGGCGCGGGCGGGACGGCGTCTCGATGCGGAACAACAGCTTCGCCGCTTGGGTCGGCGCTCACACTGTCGCGTCAGCATCCTGCGCGCGCCCGGCATTTATGCCGAAGACAGACTGCCGCTTGATCGACTTCGGCACGGATTGCCACTCATGCATGCCGCCGACGACAGCTACACCAATCACATTCATGCGCGAGACCTGGGTCGCGCCTGTATTGCAGCATTGCAACGCGGGCGCAGCAATCGCGTTTATAACGTCAGCGATGATACGCAGTTGGCGATGGGCGATTGGTTTGATTTGCTTGCCGATAAATTCAACCTGCCGCGTGCGCCTCGCGTCTCGCGCATCGAAGCCGCCAAGGCCGTGTCGCCGATGCAATGGTCATTCATGAGTGAATCGCGACGCCTGGTCAATGCACGTCTGAAAGACGAACTTGGGTTGCGTCTGATTTATCCCACGGTTGCCGCGGGCATCGCGGCCGCACTCAAAACACGGATGGAGGCATCGTGATGCTTTGGATGAAGGCTTTTCATATTGTTTTTGTGGTCAGCTGGTTCGCCGGCCTGTTTTACCTGCCGCGCATCTTTGTCAATCTGGCGATGGTGCCGCCGGAGAGCGTGGCCGAGCGCGCGCGCTTGCTGTTGATGGCGCGCAAACTTTACCGTTTTGTCACGCCGATTTGCGTCCTTGCCGTCGGCCTCGGGTTTGCGTTGTGGTTTGTCTATGGATTTTCCGGTGTCTGGTTGCATGTTAAAACTGCCTTGGTCTTTGCCCTGATCGCTTATCACATCTGGTGCGGCAGGCTGTTGCGGGCGTTTGACAACGGCACCTCGAGCAAGTCGCACGTCTGGTTTCGTTTCTTCAACGAAGTGCCGGTGCTGGCATTGATCGCGATTTGCATCCTGGCGGTGGTGAAGCCATTTTGAAGCCGGCACCCCAGCATTTTTTTGCCACCTGTCCCCGTGGCCTCGAACAATTGCTCGGCGAGGATCTGGCGGCCGCGGGCGGTGGCCGGGTCAAAATCACGCCAGGCGGGGCGTCGTGTTCCGGCGATTTGGCGACCGCCTATCGCGTCAATCTCGAATCCCGGATTGCCACGCGCGTGTTGTGGCGTCTCGCCAGCGCCGACTATCGCAGCGAGGCGGATATCTATCGGCTGGCCTACAACATCGA
>CAZAGR010000186.1:0-5756 GCA_964484585.1 uncultured Propionivibrio sp.
GGCACCGTCGAGTGTCCGGCGACCGCCGAGTTGATGCCCTTGGTGCGGGCGGCGACGAGCGATATCGCATTGTCGAATGCCAACGGGCCGTCCAGGATACCGCCCTTGATCTGCCCACGGTCGGCCATTTTGCAGAGTGCGGCAGCATCCAGCGTGGCCTGCATTTTCGGGTTGACGGTTTCAATGGCCGCAAGAATGGCGACCTTGGGTTCGGCTATTTTGAGCGTCAGCGCCAGGTCGATGGCGTTTTGCACGATATGAACTTTATCTTCCAGGACGGGCGCGACATTGATGGCGGCGTCGGTGATGAACAAGAGGCGTGGATAACTTGGTACGTCCATCACGAATACGTGACTGATGCGCCGTTCGGTGCGCAGACCATTTGTTTTATGTATCACTTCACCCATCAATTCATCGGTATGCAACGAGCCCTTCATCAGTGCTTCGACGTTTCCCTTGCGTGCCATCGACACGGCGACCTCGGCCGCGGCGTGGCTATGTGCCACGTTAATAATTTTGCAATCGTGCAGGTCGAACTGATTGGCTTCAGCAAGTTGGCGGATTTTTGCTTCAGGTCCGATCAGTGTCGGAATGATTAGGTCGCGATCCCTGGCGAGCAAGGCGCTGTGCAGCGATACGGCATCGCAGGGATGAACCACCGCCATGGAAATTCGACTTAATCCCGCGGACATGTTCAGCAGGTGTTCAAAACGCGACTGGCGTGTCTGGGAGAGCTTGAAGTCCGGCAACTCGGCTTTCAGCCGTTTGATTTTCTCCTGCGGAGCGATTACCTCAGCCGTTCCTTTGATGACGGTTTGTCCATCCTGGTTGGTACACTCACAGTCGAGAATCATGTGGTGGTTGTGTTCAAATTTGCTTTGGCAAACGATGCTTACTACCAAGGTGTCGCCGATACGGACCGGGTGCGAGAAATGCAGGGTTTGATCGATATAGGTCGTACCCGGACCCGGGAACTGGGCACCTAATACCGTAGAAATCAAGGTTCCACCCCACATGCCGTGAGCGATGACCTCACGGAACATCGATGAATTGGCGTACTCGGGATCGACGTGCGCGGGGTTCAGGTCGCCCGACATGATGGCGAACATCTGTATGTCTTCGGGTCGCAAGGTGCGCGTCAAAGTGGCGCGATCGCCGATCCTGATTTCGTCAAACGTATGATTCTCGATGTACTCGCCGGCAGGTATTCCAAAAGTTTTCATACGAAATTCTCAGTGCTTGATAAAGTGCAATTCTCGCTCCACTGCCGGTGCAGCGCAATTGCTGATTCAAACCCGCCCTTTGAAGGTCCACGTGGCCGGAAAATGAGCTAGTCTGCGCAAAGGCAGCAAGCGAACTGGACCATCGTAATAAATGAGCACGGCAGTCCGGCCCGAGGTGTTGTCCACTACTAACTTTCTGGAGTCATGATGAGCGCCAACCTAGAAGAGCAAAAGCAGCAGGTTCTTTCGCAGGTGCAGGAACTAGCGGGTGCGCGCGTTCCGCATGCGGAGCAGACCGGACTGCGGGACTTCATCGGAGGCTATTTCAGCCAGGTCGATGCCGAGGATCTCACTTCACGCAAGCCGGAGGATCTCTACGGTGCGGTGATGGCCCAGTACTCATTTGCGCGCAGTTTTGGCAGTGGAATGCCAAAACTGCGGGTCTACAACCCGCGCCTTGAGGAGCACGGATGGGAATCAAGTTCGACCGTGGTCGAGATCATCAACGATGACATGCCCTTTTTGGTGGATTCGGTAACGATGGAAGTTAATCGACAGGGGTTTGCCTTGTCGCTGTTGATTCATCCGGTGTTCCGTGTTCGCCGGGACCCCAATCATCTGCTTGAAACGGCGCTTGCCGGTGATGGCGAGGGGCGCCCGGAATCGTTCATGCACATTGAACTCAGTCGCGAAACGGATTCGGCGCGCCTTGAAGCTCTGGCGGATGGCCTCCGTGGCGTATTGGCTGATGTTCGCGCCGCCGTGACCGACTGGAAGGCGATGTGCATCCGCCTGGACGAGATCATCGCTGAATTAGCCGAGGCGCCGACAATCCTTGATCGACGCGAAGTGGACGAGGGTGTCGCGTTTCTGAAATGGGCGCGTGACAATCACTTTACTTTTTTGGCCTATCGTGAATACGATCTGTCGTTTGGCGAAGACACAGATCAAGTGAGTTTGGCGAATGAGCACGGACTCGGGATCGTGCATGAAAACCCCTTGATGGGAATCTCAGCAAGTTTCGCCGAGCTCCCGCAGGCAATAAAAAATCTGGCCCGCGAGCCACGATTGCTGGTGTTGACCAAGGCAACCTCCCGCGCGACGGTGCACCGGCCGGGGTATCTTGACTATATCGGCATCAAACGTCTGGATTCAAAGGGAACGGTAGTCGGCGAGCGGCGTTTCATCGGGCTCTACACCTCGACAGCCTATCAAGACCGGCTCGAGGATATTCCGATCCTGCGCAACAAAGCGGCGGCGATTCTGGCTCGGGCCGAATTTCCTTCGGCGAGTCATATGGGAAAAAATCTGGTGACGATTCTGGAGAACTTCCCGCGTGACGAATTGTTCCAGATGGATGAGGAAACGCTTTTTGACACCGCGATGGGCATCTTGCGATTGGGCGACCGCCGCAAGTTACGCGTATTTGTTCGTCGTGATATTTACGGCCGCTTCTATTCGTGTTTGATCTTTCTGCCCCGTGACCAGTTCAATACGGAGTCCCGACGAAAAATTCAGGAGATCCTCAAGCGCGCATTGGAGGGCATCAGTGTCGAATTTACAGTGCAACTGTCGGAAGCGCTTCTGGCGCGTATCCACATGGTGGTCCGGACCTTGCCGAACGACACTCTGGTGGTCGACCGGCGTGCCATTGAGGCGGAGATCGCGCTTGCCCTGAGAGACTGGTCGGATGATCTCAAGCTGGCGTTGATTGACAGCCAAGGTGAAGAGGCGGCCAATCACTTGCTTCAGCGCTATGGTGCAGGCTTTCCGGTCGCCTATCGCGACGCCGTAAGCGTGCGCGGAGCGGTGCGCGACATTGAGACGATTCAGACGCTGTCAGAGGACCACACTATTTGCATGACCTTGTATCGACCGGTTGAAGCCAACGACACTACATTGCGCCTGCGTGTGCACCGCTGGGGACAGTCGCTTCCACTTTCCGAAAGCTTGCCAATGCTTGAGAAAATGGGGGTTTCGGTGCAGGACGAGCAATCGTTTGTATTGACCCTGGGCGATCAGGAAAGTATTCATATCCATGACTTTGGTTTGCGGGCCAAGGATGCCCTGGCCGACATTACACCTATCAAGGCGCTGTTTGAAGATGCATTCGGCAAGGTGTGGCGGCGCGAAGTCGAGAGTGACGGTTTTAATCGTCTTGTCTTGTCGGCCGGCATGTCAAGTGACGAAGTTTTGATATTGCGGGCGTTGGCAAAGTACCTGAAACAGACCGGGTTTACCTTTAGTCAAAGTTATGTTGAACAGACTCTGTCCGAGAATCCGGAAATTTCGCGCCGGTTGATCTCTCTGTTTCATGCCCGTTTTGATCCAACCGTCGTTGCCGACCGGGATGCGGCCCAGTCGGCCGTAGTGAGCGAAATTCGCCATGCCTTGGACAGCGTCGCGAATGCCGACGAGGATCGGATACTGCGACGTTTCCTGGCCGTAATTCAAGCGATTTTGCGGACCAATTTTTATCAGCGTGTGAGCATGAATGGCGGCGTGCAGCAGCGTAAAGCCTATGTTTCATTCAAGCTTGAGTCGGCCAAGGTTCCCGAATTGCCGGAACCTAAACCGCTGTACGAGATATGGGTCTACTCGCCACGTGTCGAAGGCATCCATTTGCGCGGCGGAAAAGTCGCGCGCGGGGGGCTGCGCTGGTCCGATCGCATGGAGGATTTTCGAACTGAGGTGCTGGGTCTGGTCAAGGCTCAGCAAGTAAAAAATGCAGTCATTGTTCCGGTCGGCTCAAAGGGCGGTTTTGTGGTCAAGAACTCGCCACCCGCATCCGATCGTGAGGCGTTCATGAAAGAAGGCATAGAGTGCTACAAGACGTTTCTGCGTGGCCTCTTGGACTTGACGGACAATCTAGTCGCCAACACGCTGGTACCGCCCAAGGATGTCGTACGTCACGACGCCGATGATCCGTACCTCGTCGTTGCGGCCGACAAGGGAACCGCGACGTTTTCTGATTACGCCAATGCGGTCAGTGCCGAGTACGGGCATTGGTTGGGCGATGCCTTCGCGTCAGGTGGATCTGTCGGGTACGACCACAAGAAGATGGGCATCACCGCACGCGGGGCATGGGAGTCGGTCAAGCGCCATTTTCTCGAAATCGGCGTGGACACCCAAACCACCGATTTCACGGTTGCCGGCGTTGGCGACATGTCGGGTGATGTATTCGGCAATGGCATGCTGCTGTCGAGGCATATCAAACTGGTCGCCGCATTTGATCATCGCCATATATTCTTTGATCCCAATCCTGACACCGAGGCCAGCTTCAAGGAGCGCGAGCGCCTGTTCAATCTGCCGCGTTCGTCTTGGGATGATTACGACAAGTCACTCATTTCGGCGGGTGGTGGAGTGTTTTCGCGTAGCGCCAAGACCATCACGCTGACGCAGGAGGTAAAAGCGATTCTGAATATCGACGCTGACTCGCTCAGTCCGATGGAAGTCATGCACGCCATCTTGAAGGCGCCCGTTGATCTTTTTTATAACGGCGGCATCGGCACCTACGTCAAGGCCAGCACGCAGCGCCATGCCGAGGTTGGCGACAGGGCGAATGACGGTTTGCGCGTCGATGGCAGAGAGCTGCGCTGCAAGGTGGTGGCGGAAGGTGGCAACCTCGGCTTTACCCAGCTTGGGAGAATCGAGTTTGCGTTGAATGGTGGCCGTATTTGCACTGATGCAATTGACAATTCGGCTGGAGTGGATTGTTCCGATCACGAAGTGAATATCAAGATTCTTCTCGGTATTGTCGAGGCGGATGGGGAATTGACCGAGAAACAGCGCAACAAATTATTGGCCGAGATGACCGATGAAGTTGGCGAGCTTGTGTTGCAGGACAATTACTACCAGACGCAATCGCTCTCGGTGTCCGGTGTGCGCGGCGACAAGATGCTCGATGCACAGGCTCGCTTTATCCGGCATCTGGAAAAGATGGGGAGATTGAATCGCGCCGTTGAATTCTTACCGACCGATGACCAGATTGCCGAGCGTCGCGCACTACGTGCCGGACTGACTTCACCTGAGCGGGCGGTATTGTTGGCCTACAGCAAAATGGTTTTGTTTGATCAGTTGGTCGCCTCCAGCCTGATTGATGATCCCTTTGTGGATGGGGTGTTGAACGAGTATTTTCCGAAGGCGTTGGGTGAGCGCTATGCCGACGTGATGAAGCGTCATCCGCTAAAGCGTGAAATCATTGCCACGGTAGTCGCCAACTCAATGATCAATCACACGGGCAGTGTTTTTCTGTTCCGCATGCAAGAAGAGACCGGCGCGGCACCCCACGATGTGGTTCGTGCCTACATGTTGGTACGAGACATCTTTGGATTTGTTCCTTTGTGGGCATCCATCGAGGCGCTTGACCGGAAGATACCCGCCAGCCTGCAGAATGAAATGCTGATCGACTGCGGTCGCTTGATGCTGCGCGCAGTGCTCTGGTTCCTTCGCGAGTACCATGGGCCAAAAGCTATGGCCGAGATCGTGGAGGCTTTTCGACCCGGCGTCGAGAATTTGCGCACAACCTTGCCC
>CAZAGR010000187.1:0-5745 GCA_964484585.1 uncultured Propionivibrio sp.
GCGCCGATGGTCATGCCCAGCGCGGCGAGTTCATCTTCCGCTTGAACGACTGCATACGTGTGCTTGCCGTCTTCGCGCTTGCGCAGCAGCGGCAAATAATCATTCAAACCTTCAGCCAAAGATGTGGCGGGGGTGATTGGATACCACGCCGCGAATTGAACGCCGCCAAAAATGGAACCAAGCGCCGCGGCAGTATTTCCATCTGTCATGATCAAGCCGTCGGTCTTGTTCATCGGTTCAAGCCAGAAAGCATCCTTCTTTTCGAGATTTTCCTTCGCCCATTCCGCTCCCGCTTTGACTGCGTTGAGATTCATATCAATCGGTTTTTGTTTGCCCTTGAAATGGAAAGTTAACGCGGCGAGGATTTTGTCCATATCCATGTTGATCATTTGCGCGAGTACGCCGACGTAAACCATGTTACCCACAAGGTCGCGGAAATCAGCGGGAACATTCGGGTCATTTTTAACAATAGACTTAATCGGCATTGCGTACGCCGCAACATCCGTACGAGTTACGGGCTGCTTGATATCATCCGCGTAAAAGAACGCGCCGCCCGGAGTCACCGACGCGAGATCGCGCGCAAACGAATCGGGGTTGATCGCAATGACAATATCATGCTCTTCGCGCCGCGCAATAAAGCCATCCTTGTTCACGCGGATGGTGTACCACGTAGGCAAGCCTTGAATGTTAGATGGAAAAAGGTTCTTGCCTGAAACGGGAATACCCATCTTGAAAATAGAACGCAAGATGGTGTTGTTAGCCGTAGAACTGCCTGAGCCGTTCTTCGTACCAACGGTGATGGAAAAATCATTCACTATTTTATTCATGGAACTCCTCGTAAATTTTCCGTCATTGCGAGGAGGGCTTTAGCCCGACGAAGTAATCTCATTATACGGAGATTACTTCGTCGCAAAGAGCAAATGCGCTCCTCGCAATGACACAGGGTTATGTTATGGACGATGAAACAAAAGGTCGGTATGTTTAACTAGGGCTTCATACCCAGCCTTGAATTGATCATTGCAAATAGATTGAATCATACGTTCGTGATACTGCCAGACTTCCTGCAAATATTCATAGCCACCCGCAAAGACATTCAAACCAACTGCCTCGTAGGCTTCCCAATATGATTCTAAAATGCCGGTAACAAAAGGGTTATCGAGTCGGCTGAATATCAATAAGTGTAATTTACGGTGTTCTTCATGCGGGACTTGTACCGGCGTACTGCTAAGTTTTTCCAAAGCGCGGGCAAGCAGCGCCTGCAGTTCGTTTTTATCTTCTTTGGTTAATTTAGCAACCGCTTCATACCAATAAGCTGATTCAAGGTGATTGCGCATATCGGAAAATTTCTGGAAGTGATCGTTGTTCAACGCCAGCGCATACCCAAGGCTTTGACGAACTGCCGGGGTAAAAGAATACGCCAACCTGCGCGTCCCTGTACGCGGGCGAACATCCACCAAACCCAACGCGCGCGCCACTTCCAACTGTTCGCGCAAAGAAGCCACGCTGACTCCAAGTTCAACGCTGAGCTCGTTTAATGATGGGAGTTTATCCTCTGCTTCTGGGTGTGAAGCAAGGTAGCGAAAAAACTCAGAAATGTTGGGGGAAACACGCTCACGTAGCATATAATATGATTAATCCGATTAATCCATTTTACGAGGTTAAAGTCAAAAAGTCAAGGCGTAAAAATTACGTTTGTGTAATGTTTTTTTATGCTCTTGGTTGTATAATTAAAAAAGTAATACTAACCCCACCCCCAATAAGGAGAGTATCAGATGGACAACAAAGTTTTGAAAATCATTTTGGCTATTTTTCTTCCCCCGGTTGCAGTTTATATGCATGAAGGAAATACTATCACCAATAATTTCTGGATTAACCTTGTATTGTGGTTGCTGACAGGTATAGGCGGCATTTTGCATGGTTTGTATATTGTCTTGAAGTAGACAAGTCGAAGAAAACACCCCGCGTATATACGCGGGGTGTTTTTATTTCTCACGTCAATTTTCTACCGGTTGTATTCGCGCATAATACGTTTCACATCATCATGCGGAAGCGCCTTGCTGCTAAGATTGTTATGCCCTTCCATATCGTCCGCCGCAATTATGGCGTTGATGATGGATTCTTCTGTTGCATAAACGGTTGATGAAAAAATAGGGTCAATGTGGTCATTGGTTATAGATTGAATATTTACCACGCCTTTTTCATCTCCGCGCTCAGTGTTGATATTTGCAGTCGAAAACGCGAGAAAAATATCACCGGAACCATTCCCGCCCAGCGAACCTGTCCGCGCCATGCCAAGCGTTGCGCGCCTCGCGACTCGCTTTAGTTGATGCGGCAACAAAGGCGCGTCGGTGGCGATAATTACGATCAACGAACCGTCATCTTGTTTGAAAGGATTCTCTCCATTGGTAAGCGGGGCGTCATTTAATAAATGCTTGCCAATTGGAACCCCTGCAATATTTAATTGATAACGCCTGCCAAAATTACATTGCGCCAACACGCCAATAGTCCAGCCGCCAAGTTTCTCTGGTAACTTACGCGAGGATGTTCCTGTGCCGCCCTTGAATTCGTAACACATCATGCCTGTACCGCCGCCAACATTGCCTTCATCAATTGCGGCGCTATGCGCGGAATCCAGCGCGCTCATTACATGATGTTCTTTTACATAAAAACTATTCATGTCATTCAACCAGCCATCGGCAGTTTCCGCAACGACAGGCAATGACCATTGTTGGTGTAACCCGGTGTTCTTTATTTGCCACGCAATGATCGTGTCGCGCACAATGCCAACACTATGAGTGTTCGTAATTCCAAGCGGACCATCCAGCAAGCCGCCTTCTTCGACCCACGCGGCGCCGGTCATCTCGCCATTGCCATTAAAAGAATGTATGCCCGCGTAAACTGGCGCAAACTCTTTGCTCCCACGCGGATGAATCATCGTCACGCCTGTCCGCGCTGATTGACCTTCGATGATTGTTGTATATCCGACCATAACTCCGGCAACATCAGTAATGGCATTATATTTCCCAGTTGTCCCCTCAAATGAAATCCCCAAGTTTCTTGCGCGTGGTTTGGTCATATGTTTTCCTTTGCTATTTTAACAAGTTGTTTTGCTATGCTGTTCATAATTTCATCGGGTACGCCGTCTAACGCCTGAGATTGCACACGCGTATCAATTTCATCGTTAACGTAATCTACAACAATAAACTCATCTGTCAAGGCAATCTCTGTGCTGAACCAATCTAATTTACAAATAGCGGCAACACGTCGCGTAACGTCTCTCAGGTTATATAGCGCATAGCGGGTATTTTCCTCGTCTTCAATCAGCCTGTAAATATGCGTTTCAGTATCCCACCAGCATGGATAGGTCTCGCCGTGCGCGTAAAAAACTCGAAACCATGCGGGCTTGTCTTCAATGATGCGTGGGGTAATGTGCGCTTGCAGCAAATATTTCTGCTCGGGGAATTGCATCCGCGTCTGTAAAATTTCGTCCATGGAAGTCGCGCCTAGAATCACGCCTTCGCCACCGCCTTCGTTGGATGGCTTAATAACAAAATACTCGCCAAGCGGCGCAAGATCAATTTGTGGAATAACCGGCTGTTCAAGAAACGGCGCGAGCAAAATCGTGTAAGGCGTATTCAACCCGCTTTGAATAAGTTCAAGGTGCATGGTAGCTTTATCCTCAGACCACGCAGAGAGCTCCGCGGGGTTGATTCTTCGCGCGCCAAATTCGCGCGCCCAACGTGGAATGGGCTCGAAAATCGCCTCACCCTGCCCACGATGCAGCAAAGTTTTGAAGGTGGTAATTCCTTTATAAAGCGCGGTAATAGATTCGAGTAAATTATCGGGTCTGATCTGCCAAAGCGAAACGCCTTGTTCAATACAGGCGCGCTCCACCATTCCCGCAAATACGTCGTCATATTCCCAGTACCACGGGAGGCATAAGTCATATCGCATGGGCGCAAATTATAAAGTAAAAGAAAGTCTTTTTCAGATGCAAAAAACATCTATAATCAGGAAACTATGCAAAAACATCACACATTCACGGGTTTATTCGCAGGTCTCACTGCAGCTTCCATTTGGGGCGGCATGTATGTTGTCAGTAAAGTTGTACTTGAAGTGATTCCGCCGTTTTCGTTATTAGCGCTCCGCTTAATAATGGGCGCAATTACATTAGGCATCGTGATTTATTTTCGGAAAAACAAGCCAACAATCACAAAAGAACAATTTTGGAAAAGTTTTTTCGTTGGCTTGGTTGGGTATGGAATTTCTCTCGGGTTTCAATTTGTCGGAACAAAACTATCCAGCGCGTCAAACGGCTCACTGGTCACATCCGCGACGCCCGCCTTCGTACTGATCTTCGCACCGTTTCTGCTCCGCGAGCGAACCACCTTGCGCGGAATTTTCGCGCTGCTGGTTTCAACACTTGGAGTAATCGCCGTAATTGATCCGCGTAACGCGGAACTTTCGCCCGCTTTATTTTGGGGAAACATGAGTCTGCTTGCCGCCGCGCTAACGTGGGCTTTGTATTCGGTATTGGTACGCAAAATTTCCAAATCGGCAGACTTGCTCGCCGCCAGCGCTATTATGCTGCTTGGCGGTTTGCCTTCCAGCTTATTGTTTAGTATTTGGGAAGTAAATACACAAAGCATCGGCGAGATCACCCCCGGCATCATAGGCGGATTGCTATTTCTGGGAATCGTCTCCACTGCAATCGCCATGTTTCTATGGAATTACGCCTTTGCGGAGCTGCCCGCTAACATCGCCTCGCTCACATTTTTTGCTCAACCCGTAGTGGGAACAGCGCTTGGCTGGTTCTTCCTTGCGGAAAAAATTACGCCGCTTTTTATCGCAGGCGGCTTGTTAATCGGAATTGGGATTTTAATCGCGACATCAGAAAATTAAAAAAATAAGCGGCGCGATTGATTTTTTTACTCTTGTATACTTTTCCCCACAACATTCATTTTTCAGGTAGAATTATTTTTATATACATTAGGATGGGAAAACCATCTTGATAAAATGTTTTGCAAAAAGGAATTAACCCATGAACAACAGACCTCCTATTTCGTCTTCATCCAATGCAATTAGTTCATTTCGTAAACGCAAACAGCGTCGCACCCCCAACTTGGCGTACATTGCCGCAGGCATTCTTGCACTGGGTGGCGTAGGTTTGTTGATCTACTGGCTGAGCAGTTCGCCCAGCAATCCGATTGCGAACATATTCGCAACCGACACACCGACTCCAACGATGACCTTCACGCCTACAAGCACCTCCACGCCAACAGAAACGCCAACCGCTACGGCTACATTTACAGAAACAACGACGCCGACCTTCTCAGCGCCGTTCAATTACACCGTTCAAGAGGGCGACTATCTCGCGTTGATTGTTGAAAAATTCCAGCTGGGCGATAACGGCGTCGCGCTTATCCTATTACTTAATCCGTACAACGCTGAAGCAGGCACGGGCGTTGACCCAACGACCCAGAACATCATCCCCGGCGAGAACCTCTTATTACCCAACCCGGGCATGCAATTGCCGACCTCGACTCCACTCCCCGCCGACCTGCCGCGCGGCACGAAGATTGACTATACCGTTCAGTCAGGTGATTCTCTGGCAGCCATTGCGGCTTTATTTAATAGCACGGAAGAAGATATTGTTAGAGAAAATAAGATCGAGGATCCAAACGCGCTTTTTGTTGGGCAGGCTTTGGTAATCCCTGTAAATATGGTCACCGTCACACCCACCCG
>CAZAGR010000188.1:0-5722 GCA_964484585.1 uncultured Propionivibrio sp.
GCCCATCAGGTAGGCATCCACAGCCTGCGCACACTGACGGCCTTCGCGAATGGCCCAGACCACCAACGACTGTCCGCGGCGCATGTCGCCGGCAGCGAAGACGCCCGTCATGTTGGTGGAATACGCCCGGTCACCGTCAGTATCGGCGCGCGCATTGCCGCGCGTGTCGCACTGCACGCCGAACGCTTCAAGCACGCCACCGACCGGCTGTGTGAAGCCCATGGCAAGAAACACATAGTCGGCGCGAATCTCGAATTCGGTGCCCGGAACTTCGGCCATGCGGCCATTCTTCCATTCCAGATGCACCGCCTTGACCGCGTGCAACCGGCCATTCTTGGCAATGAATTCCTTGGTACCAATCGACCAGTCGCGCTCAGCGCCTTCGTCATGCGACGAGGATGTGCGCATTTTAAGTGGCCAATAAGGCCAGGTCAGCGGCCCGTTTTCCTGCTCCGGTGGACGCGGCATCAACTCGATCTGGGTCACGCTTGCCGCACCATGACGGTTCGATGTGCCGACACAGTCGGACCCGGTATCTCCGCCGCCGATCACCAGCACATGCTTGCCATGCACATTGATCGGATTTTTCTCAGCACCCGCATTTTCCTTGTTCTGCGGAATGAGAAACTCCAACGCGAAATGTACGCCGGGTAGCGCACGTCCCGGAACCGGCAAATCGCGCGGCGTTTCCGAGCCGCCGGAAAGCACAACGGCATCAAACGCGCGACGCAACTGCTCGGTAGTCATGACCCATTTGGCGTCGTTGGCGACTTCCCGCGGAATCACCGCGCTGGTTACCATGGTGCTGGTGACAAAACGCACGCCTTCGACTTCCATCTGCGCCATGCGCCAATCAATCAGACGCTTGTCGAGTTTGAAATCAGGAATGCCGTAACGCAACAGACCACCGATCTGGTCGTTCTTTTCAAAGACGGTGACATCATGTCCGGCTCTTGCCAATTGCTGTGCCACGGCCAACCCCGCCGGCCCGGAACCGACAACAGCCACCTTCTTGCCAGTTTTTGTTGCTGGGGGTTGCGGCACAACCCAGCCATTCTCGCCGGCCTTGTCAATGATCGCCCGCTCGATCGATTTGATGCCGACCGGGCTTTGCTCAATATTCAACGTGCACGCCGCCTCGCACGGCGCAGGACAAATGCGGCTGGTGAACTCGGGAAAGTTATTGGTGGAATGCAGAACGTCAATGGCTTCACGCCAGTTGCCGTGATACACCAAATCGTTCCAGTCGGGGATGATGTTATTGACCGGGCAACCGTTGTTGCAGAACGGAATACCGCAGTCCATGCAACGCGCGCCCTGAACCTTCGCCTGCGCGTCGCTCAGGTGCGGAACAAACTCGCGGTAGTGCATTACGCGAACGTCAGCCTTCTCATACGCCTCGGCGATACGCTGGTACTCTTTGAATCCTGTCGGCTTGCCCATTTATGCTAACTCTCTAGCCTGTGGTTTGAGTGCGCTTGCGACGGACTGTGGCTTTTGCGCCAGTTCGGCCATCGCTCGCCGGTATTCATTTGGAAATACTTTGACAAACTTGTTTCGGGTGCTTGCCCAGTTGGCCAATATGGCCGTTGCGCGCTCACTCCCGGTCAGTCGCACATGATCCTTTAACATGCGCTGAAGTTGCGCTTCATCGCTTTCACCGCGGTGCCAGGTGCCATCATCGATCTGCTCATCGGACGGCAGTAGCTTCTGCAGACTCACCATGGCAGGATTGCATCGGGTCGAGAAGTTGCCGTCAATATCGTAGACGTATGCGATCCCGCCTGACATTCCGGCAGCAAAATTTCGTCCGGTTACCCCCAGCACGGCAACCGTGCCGCCCGTCATGTATTCGCATCCATGATCACCCGTACCTTCGACCACGGCCTGTGCGCCAGAATTTCGGACGCCAAAGCGTTCACCGGCCACGCCGTTGATGAATGCCTCGCCTTCAGTCGCACCGTAAAGCACCGTGTTACCGACGATGATGTTGTTTTCAGCCGCGCCGGCAAAGCCCGTCGCTCTGCGCACTACGATACGCCCACCGGACAATCCTTTGCCGACGTAATCGTTGGCATCACCGGTCAATTCCAGCGTGATTCCGCGAGCGAGGAAAGCGCCAAAACTTTGCCCTGCCGTGCCCGACAAACGAACCACAATCGTGCCATCGGGAAGACCGGCAGAACCATAGCGCGTCGCAAGTGCATTTGACAACATGGTTCCGCAGGTGCGATTGGCGCTTTTTATGACCGCATCAATAACCACTTTTTCGCCAAGCTCAATGGCCGCCTTGGCCTTGCTGATCAACGTATGGTCGAGTGCCTTTTTGAGGCCGTGATCCTGAACTTCGCTATGCTTTCTCGCCACATCGGTAGGCAAATCCGGCCGATAAAAAACCTTGCTGAAATCCAGTCCCTGCGCCTTCCAGTGCTCAATACCGGCGCGCGTATCGAGCAGATCACTGCGGCCGATCAGCTCATCGAAACGGCGCACACCCATGCGCGCCATCATTTCACGGACTTCCTCGGCAATGAAGAAGAAAAAATTGACGACATGCTCGGGTTGGCCGGTAAACCGTTTACGCAGCTCCGGGTCCTGCGTCGCCACACCGACGGGACAGGTGTTCAGGTGGCACTTGCGCATCATGATGCAACC
Organism: uncultured Propionivibrio sp.; assembly: GCA_964484585.1. Lineage (GTDB taxonomy): Bacteria > Pseudomonadota > Gammaproteobacteria > Burkholderiales > Rhodocyclaceae > JADKHX01. The sequence goes on from CAZAGR010000188.1 coordinate 2,656, forward strand.
CTGCACCACCAGCGGAGCGGTCGCGAAACCGAACTCGTCAGCACCGAGCAGCGCGCCGATGACCACGTCGCGACCGGTTTTCATCTGGCCATCCGCCTGAACACGAATTCGTCCGCGCAAGCGATTTAGCACCAGAGTTTGCTGCGTTTCAGCCAGACCCAGCTCCCAAGGTGTGCCGGCATGTTTGATCGACGAGACCGGCGAAGCACCCGTGCCACCGTCGTGGCCGGCAATCACCACGTGATCGGCCTTGGCTTTGGAAACGCCGGCGGCGACCGTACCGACACCGACTTCAGAGACCAGTTTGACCGAAATGGACGCGACGGGATTGGCGTTTTTCAAATCATGGATCAATTGCGCCAGATCCTCAATTGAGTAAATGTCATGATGCGGCGGCGGCGAAATCAATCCCACGCCAGGCACCGAGTGACGCAAGAAGCCGATGTATTCAGAAACCTTGTGACCTGGAAGTTGTCCACCCTCACCGGGCTTGGCGCCTTGCGCCATCTTGATCTGCAACTGGTCGGCATTGGCCAAATATTCGGCGGTGACACCGAAACGACCGGAGGCCACCTGCTTAATCGCCGAGCGCAGACTGTCGCCTTCCTTGAGCGCAAGATCACGCACAATGTTTTCCTTGCCGAGCAAACCGGCCACCGTCTCGCCAGCGCCGACTTTTTGAAAGCGCTTCGGATCTTCTCCACCTTCACCGGTGTTGGATTTACCACCGATGCGGTTCATGGCAATCGCCAGCGTGCTGTGCGCCTCGGTCGAGATGGAACCGAGTGACATGGCGCCCGTGGCGAAACGCTTGACAATGTCCTTCGCCGGTTCAACTTCCTCGATCGGCACCGGTGGGCCGACAGGGCGGACTTCGAAAAGGCCGCGCAAGGTCAAGTGACGCTTGCTTTGATCGTTGATCAGTCGGGCATATTCTTTGTATGTATCGTACTTGCCGGAACGCGTGGCATGCTGCAATTTGGCGATTGAATCCGGCGTCCACATATGCTCTTCGCCACGAATACGGAAGGCGTATTCGCCACCGGCATCGAGTGCGTTGGCCAGCACGGGATCATCGGAAAACGCGGCGCGGTGCGTGCGCACAGCCTCCTCGGCCACTTCGGCCAGGCCAATGCCTTCGATCTTGGTCGGGGTGCCGGTGAAGTAGCGTGCCACAAACGAAGACTCTAGACCGACCGCTTCGAAGATCTGCGCGCCGCAATAAGACTGATAAGTCGAAATACCCATCTTCGACATCACCTTCATCAGACCTTTGCCAATCGCCTTGATGTAGTAGAGGGTCGCCTTTCGATAGTCGCCACCTTCCGCTTGCACCATGTCGTTGATCGACTCCAACGCCAGCCAAGGGCAAACGGCCTCGGCGCCGTAGCCGGCCAGCAAAGCAAAATGATGCACTTCGCGCACCGATCCACTATCGACGACGAGACCAACATTGGTGCGCAAGCCCTTGCGGATCAAGTGGTGATGAATGCCGGAACAGGCGAGCAAGGCGGGAATGGCCACGTGATCGCGGTCAATATTGCGGTCCGAAAGAATCAACACGTTGTGTCCGTCGGCCAACGCCTGCTCGGCAGACATGCAGAGCCGTCCCATGGCAGTATCACAACCGAACGGGCCTTCGCTTACGGCAAAGGTAATGTCAAGCACGACCGAACTGAAACGCCCGTTGGACAAGCGTTTGATGTCGCGCAGGCGCGAGATATCAACTTCATCCAGAACCGGTTGCTTGACCTCCAGTCGCGGCGACAAGTCTTCGTTTTTGTTGACGATGCCCAGCAGATTAGGTTTCGGTCCAATGAAACTGATCAGCGACATGACTATTTCTTCGCGGATCGGGTCGATCGGCGGATTGGTCACCTGCGCAAAGAGCTGCTTGAAGTAGGTATAGAACGGCTTGTTACGGTTAGACAACACCGGCAGTGCCGTGTCGGTTCCCATCGAACCGGTTGGCTCCTCGCCGTTGGTAATCATCGGACCGAGAATGACTTTGATGTCTTCCTGCGTGTAACCGAAGGCTTGCTGCGTATCCAGCAGCGATTCGCGAAGTTCGGCGACCGCGCGAACACGGGGAATCGGCAGGTCGTCAAGAAAGACGCGTGAATCGGCGATCCACTTACGATACGGCTCGGCAGTCGACAGCGAGCTTTTGAGCTCCTCGTCATCGATGATGCGCCCCTGTTCGAGATCGAGCAGAAACATTTTTCCCGGCTGCAGCCGCCACTTCTTGATGATTTTCTCTTGCGGAATCGGCAACACGCCGATTTCGGACGACATTACGACCAGATCATCATCGGTGATGACATAACGTGCCGGGCGCAATCCATTGCGATCAAGCGTCGCGCCGATTTGGCGACCATCGGTAAAGGCGATGGCGGCTGGACCATCCCATGGTTCCATCACCGGGGCATGAAATTCATAAAAAGCACGGCGGTCGGCATCCATCTGCGGATTGCCGGCCCAGGCCTCGGGGATCATCATCATCATCGCGTGAGTCAGCGAAAAACCGCCCATCACCAATAACTCAAGCGCGTTGTCGAAGGATGCGGTGTCGGATTGGCCGTCATAGATCAGCGGCCATATTTTTTTCAGGTCATCACCCAACTTCACCGACGAAATATTGTACTGGCGTGCGCGTATCCAATTGACGTTTCCGCGCACCGTATTGATTTCGCCGTTGTGCGCAATCATGCGGAACGGATGGGCGAGATCCCAGGTCGGAAAGGTGTTGGTGGAGAACCGTTGGTGCACCAGTGCCAGCGCAGAGACCAATCGCTTGTCGGCGAGATCAAGGAAATATTCGCCGACCTGATTGGCCAGCAGCATGCCTTTGTAAACCACCGTACGCACTGACATCGACGGTACGTAGAACATCTTGCCGTCGGGCAGCTTGAGCGCCTGGATGCTGTGGCCGATGGCCTTGCGCAGGATGTAGAGCTTGCGTTCCAGCGCGTCGGCATTGTCAATGCCGCTGCCGCCGGCGATGAACACCTGGCGCACCACCGGCTCGAGATCCTTGGCCGCCTGGGCCAGCCCCGAGTTATCCACC
>CAZAGR010000189.1:0-5710 GCA_964484585.1 uncultured Propionivibrio sp.
TAAACAATAATAATAAAAAGAATGGATAAATAAAAATGTGTTATTTTAAAGGTAAATTATTGCGGCTATGTTTATTCGCTATGCTTATTTATCAGGATTTACGCTCTGTTTGTTACTCTGCTATTGGGGTTGCCGAAGCATTGAAAACAGGATGCCCGCTACGGTAGATTTTAATTATCATATCCGACCCATTTTAGTTCAAAAATGTTATTTATGTCATGGTCCTGACGCCAGTAGCCGTCAAGCAAATTTAAGATTAGATACTTATGAAGGTGCAACTGCTCTCCTGAAATCGGGAAATAGAGCCATTGACCTGAAACATACGGAAAAAAGTATGGTGCTGTTCAGGATAAATCATACGGATCCTGATATGATTATGCCAACACCTGATTCGAAATTGGTATTGACCGAAAAGGAAAAAGAATTATTAGAAAAGTGGATTCAACAGGGTGCAGCCTGGAAACCACATTGGGCTTTTATTTCTCCCGAAAAACAAAATATACCCGAAAAAGGTAAAAATCCCATTGATTATTTCATAAACAGGGAGATGAAAAATCAGGGGCTTACTCCAGGGGAGGAAGCATCAAAAAATAGCCTTATTCGCAGGGTATCTTTCCTTCTTACTGGATTACCGCCATCACCCTCGGAAGTACAATCCTTTGTAAATGATTCATCTTCAGATGCCTATCCCAAAATGGTAGATAAATACCTGAACTCGCCTCATTTTGGGGAACGATGGGCACGACATTGGATGGATTTGGTTCGTTTTGCCGAAACAAAAGGGCATGAGTTTGATTATGCCATTCCGGGCGCATGGAGATATCGCGATTACCTGATTCGTGCATTTAATGGAGATGTTCCTTACAATCAGCTCGTTAAAGAACATTTGGCAGGTGATCTTCTGCCACAACCCAGGATTAACCGGGTAGGAAAAATCAATGAATCCCAATTGGGAACCTTATTTTTTGCCTTTCCGGAAGGGACGCATAGTCCTGTTGATATCCGAAAGGACGAGGCAGACAGAATTGATAACCTAATAGATGTCACGGGAAAAGCATTCATGGGTTTAACGGTTTCATGCGCAAAATGCCATGATCATAAATTTGATCCCATTTCTACTAAAGATTATTATGCGCTGTACGGCGTTATGGAAGGAACCAGGTTCTCTCCAGCTTCACCCCATATTTATGAATCCAAAAAGAGATTTGAGACCCTAAAAGGGGTGCAGGATTCGCTAAAAGATTTGGTTCTTTTGAACTGGATGGATCAATTTTCCAAAAATAAGGTGCAGTCCAACACCGATTCTGTCCTTGGAAATTTCACAGGTTCCGATTTGAACCGTTGGAAATCTGATGGTCTTGCTTTTACCGATGAAACCACACTGGGTGACCCCATTTTCAATAAAAATGCAAACCTTCTTGGTTTTGAATCGGGTAAGGCATCCAGTAAAAGATTGGCAAAAGGGGTGTTTGGTGCATTGAGGTCACCGGATTTCATTATCGACAAAAATAACATTGGCGTTTATGCTTCAGGAAGTAAAGGAACCATTCGTATAATTATTGACAATTTTCAATTGATAAGTTATCCTATCTACGGAGGCTTGACCAAACAAGTGGATAATGAAAAAATGGATAAATACTTATTTGATGTAAGCCAGTGGAAAGCTCATAAGGCTTATGTAGAAATACTCCCTGGGATATTTGATAATCATTTATTTAAAATGCCGAAAGATGCCTTTGTTGAAGTAAAATATGTTATTTCCTTTAATGACAAATGGTTTGAACCGCCGCTTATTTCACCAAAATGGAACCCACAAAATTCTCCTTACAGCAAAAAAATTAAAACGTATCTGGAAAAAAAGGAGAGATATCAATCTTACTTCTCGGATTCCACTGAATTCATTAGCAGTATTACCGATGGATTTGGGAAAAATAGTCCCGTTTTTATTCGGGGAAATCATAATGAGTTATCAAAAGAAAAGGTTCCCCGTTCCTTTTTGTCCGCTTTATCAACGGAGAAATTTAATTTGAATGTTTCAGGAAGCGGTCGATTAGCTCTCGCAGAGGCGATTACCAATAAGGATAATCCATTGACTTACCGGGTTTTTGTAAACAGGGTTTGGCATCATTTATTTGGAAAAGGAATCGTCGAAACCGTTGATAATTTCGGATTGCAAGGGAAATTACCCACTCATCCGGAATTACTTGATTATCTGGCTCTTTCCTTTGTGAAAGATGGCTATTCTATGAAAAAATTGATACGACAAATAGTTCTTTCCGAGACTTTCAAAAGAACAACGAAAGGGAAGGAATCTTCGGTAAAGAAAGACCCATTAAATCATTATTTATCCTTTTATCCTCTTCGGAGACTGGAAGCTGAGTCCCTGCGCGATGCCATACTTTCAGTATCAGGTAATTTAGATTCGACCTTATTTGGCAAATCTACTCCTGTACATATTACCTCGTTCATGAATGGTAGAGGAAAACCAGGTAGATCAGGACCTATGGACGGAGAGGGAAGGCGCAGCATATATGTGGAAGTGAGAAGAAATTTCCTGGATCCATTTATGTCCGCTTTTGACAGGCCCATTCCTTTTACAACTTTTGGTAAACGTACCGTGACCAATGTTCCAGCACAGGCACTTATTTTGATGAATGATCCTTTTATACATAATCAAGCGGCCGTAATGGTAAAAAAGATGAATGAAAAGGGTATTTCAGGATTTACAGCACGCATTCAATGGATTTACCAACGAGCCTTTTCCAGGAATCCGAGCGAAGAAGAAATGATAAGAGCCCGGTCGTTTTATGAATCTTTAAAAAAGAAACATCAGGGAAAAGATAAAAAATCGACGGATGAAAGGATTTGGCAGGATTTTATTCATACCCATTTTAATTTAAAAGAATTTATTTATCTCATTTGATATGTCTCACACCCATTCACCTTTTTACAGGCCTGTTTCCAGAAGGGAAATGCTGCAAATTTGCAAATGCGGATTTGGTTCCATCGCTTTATCCAGTCTTTTTGGATCCTATCTTTCTTCCTGTTCAACCTCAGGAAATGATAAGAATGCCGCCGGTGGTGCTATTGGCGCTATGCAGGCTATTCCCCCTCATTTTTTGCCAAAAGCAAAGCATATTATTTTCCTTTATATGGATGGAGGTGTCTCCCAAGTCGATTCTTTTGACCCTAAACCAAGGTTAGATAAGGAAAATGGGGAAGATCCTTTTCGTAAATTTAAGGTGGATAATACTCAGTTCGGAGAGGTTGGTAAAATATTGAAAAGTCCCTGGAATTTTAAACAATATGGTCAATCTGGTATCCCTGTAAGCGACTTATTTCCTCACATTGCTACCTGTGTGGACGATCTGGCAGTGGTAAGGTCTATGGTTTCAAATTTTCCGGAACACACCAATGCCAATTATTTTCTTCATACGGGGAGTGGATTGCAAGGAAGGCCAAGCATGGGCGCCTGGATCAATTATGGTCTGGGAAGTGAAAACAGTAATCTGCCAGGGTATGTTGTCCTGGACGGTGGATTGATTCCGCCGGGTGGTTTGGATAATTTTAAAAATGGCTTTTTGCCTGCCACTTTTCAAGCCTCTTTGTTAAAAGCGGGAGTGCAGCCTATGGCGAATATTAATCCTTTGGATTCTATACCAGGGCTACAGGAAGAGAAATTATCGTTTCTGAAAGAAAGTGATCAATGGTTAATGGCTGGTCAGGATGCGGACGACATTGAGGCGGCTATTAATAATTATGAGCTCGCCTATAAGATGCAATCTTCTGTTCCTGAACTGACAGAATTTACATCGGAATCGGCGGCTACAAAAGAATTGTATGGTTTGAATTCTCCAGATCCAAATACCAGAAATTACGGGGCGCAATGTTTATTAGCCAGAAGATTGGTGGAAAGAGGGGTTCGTTTTATAGAACTTACCTGTCCCTCCATTGGTGGACTCGATCGATGGGATCAGCATGCTAATTTAAAAATGGGACATGAGCTTAATGCCCATGCAGTGGATCAGCCCATTGCAGGTCTTCTTAAAGATTTAAAAGTGAGGGGTTTATTGGACGAAACGCTAGTGGTTTGGACAGGGGAATTCGGTAGAACTCCCTTTGCACAAGGAAATGATGGCAGAGATCATAATCCTTCAGCTTTTAGTATGTGGATGGCTGGCGGTGGGGTCAAAGGCGGATCTATTTTCGGTAAAACAGATGAATATGGCTATCGGGTAGTGGAAAATCCAGTAACCATTCATGATCTTCATGCCACAATGTTGCATCTTCTTGGGATGGATCATAAGCAATTAACCTTTGGCTTTGGCGGTCGGGACTTTAGGTTAACAGATGTGCACGGACATATTATAACGGATATATTAGCTTGATTCATATTTAAAATATATCGAATGGCAATGTTGGAATTACTTGGAAAATCTCACCTCTTATGGGTTCACCTGCCCATAGGGTTTATTTTTCTTGCCCTGGTTCTGACCCTACTCAAAAGGAAAAATCCGGAGGCCCCATATCTTATCCTTTTACCACTTATTTGGCGTTTAGCCACTTTAGCTGCTATTTTTGCAGTGTTTTCAGGCCTTTTACTAAGTGAAAATCAAGAGGGGACAAATCTATTTTTCCATCAATATGCGGGTATATTCCTGACGATTGGACTTATCACTTATTTGATATTTAAAAATGAATTCCTCCCTATTTATATTAGTATTTTATTTGTCACAACCATTCATTTGGGAGCTTCTCTCACTCACGGGGAAGATTATCTTTTTAAGGAAAAGAAAAAAGTTATTACCCAATTAAATGAGGTTGAATTATATGAGGATGCTATTGTCCCCATTTTTAAAGCAAAATGTTTTAGTTGTCATAAGCCGGGTAAAAGTAAGGGAGATTTAGATTTGACAAAGTATGAAAAAATTGGGGATAAGGAGGAATTGGTGAGGAGGACTCATCTGCCTAAAAGCCATAAGGAGTTTATGCCCGCGAATGGTAAAGCCCCGCTTTCAAAGGAACAATTGGCTATTCTTTCCTATTGGGTGGAAATAGGAGCCCCGAAATCAAAACGGTTGGCGCAACTCCAGTTAAGTGCAAAAAGGAAATCCATGTTTGAATCCTTTTTTAAATTGGATGAAAATCCGTTGCTTTCGCTAAATGTCAAGCCTGCAAAATATGAACATTTAGCAAAAAATGGATTTCTAATTCACCCGATTTATCGACAAAGTGCCTTGCTTGAAGTAAAATATACAGGAAAAGGAAAACCTGATATAAAGCTATTGCAAGAAATAAAAAAACAGGTGGTTTGGCTCGATTTGTCTAATACCGGGTTACGCAATGAAGATTTAAACTTAGTGGGACAATTAGAAAATTTATTTAAATTGAACTTAAGTAAAAATGATATTTCTAATCAGGGAATTATGGATTTGGGGGTATTAAAAAATCTGACTGAAATAAATCTTTATGAGACTGAGGTCAACACAGCTGCCCTTAATCATTTAATGAAACTACCAAAAATACAGAGGATTTATCTTTGGGAAACAAAGTTGCCACCTTATTATTTAGATTCAATAGCCAAAATTAATCCGACTATTTCCTTGATTTATGAAAGATAACCTCATTCAATTGACTTAATAACTTTATCTTTATAAAAAAGATAGATGGAATTAAAGATTTACTATGCAGACAAAGGAGAAGCTTTAGG
>CAZAGR010000190.1:0-5693 GCA_964484585.1 uncultured Propionivibrio sp.
CAAATTACCGAGCGGGGTTTGGGCAACGGTATATCGATTATTATTTTTGCCGGTATTGCCGCTGGCTTGCCTACTTCACTGGGCGGATTATTCGAGTTGGTCCGGACTGGGGCAATGCATCCACTGTCGGCTTTGTTTATCTGTGCGCTCGTTGTTTTAGTGACTGCCTTTGTCGTTTTTGTTGAACGCGGTCAGCGGAAAATTCTAGTCAACTATGCCAAGAGGCAGGTTGGTAACAAGGTTTACGGTGGACAAAGCTCTCACCTGCCGCTGAAACTCAATATGTCTGGTGTGATTCCGCCAATTTTTGCTTCATCAATTATCTTGTTCCCCGCGACCGTTGCCGGATGGTTTGGTGCTAGCGATGGGATGTCATGGTTAAAGGATTTTGCGGCGACTCTTGCACCAGGGCAACCAATTTATGTGATGCTTTACGCGGGGGCAATCGTGTTTTTCTGTTTCTTTTATACAGCCCTTGTGTTTAACTCGCGCGAAACTGCGGACAACCTAAAGAAGAGTGGTGCTTTTGTGCCAGGAATTCGACCCGGAGATCAAACCGCACGTTACATCGATAAGATACTTATGCGACTGACGCTGGTCGGCGCAGGGTATGTGACGCTAGTGTGTTTGCTTCCGGAATTTCTTATTTTGAAGTGGAACGTGCCATTTTACTTTGGCGGTACTAGTCTTTTGATTATTGTTGTCGTCACTATGGATTTTATGTCACAGGTTCAAGCCTACGTCATGTCGCACCAGTACGAAAGTTTGCTGAAAAAGGCAAATTTCAAGGGTGGCGGCATGCCTGTACGTTAATAAGATGTCTAAAGAAGATGTGATTGAAATGCAGGGCGAAGTCGTAGAAAACCTTCCAAATGCAACATTTAGAGTGAGGCTGGAAAACAACCATGTTGTTTTGGGACATATTTCCGGCAAGATGCGAATGCACTATATTCGGATCCTGCCTGGTGACAAGGTAACCGTCCAGCTTACGCCATATGATTTGACGAAAGGTCGAATCGTGTTTCGCGCCAAATAGTCTTAAGAAACTCGGAGGATAGTATGAAGGTATTGGCATCGGTAAAATGTATCTGCCGCAAATGCAAGGTTGTTCGTCGTCACGGAGTAGTGCGTGTAATTTGCACTGATCCGCGGCATAAGCAGCGGCAAGGTTGATTAAGTCAGTCTTTATGGCTATAATCGTCGGTTCGTTTTTTGATAGCCCCGCCAAGTCAGTGCGGGTCAAGATACAGGTATTCACATGGCTCGTATAGCAGGGGTCAATATCCCCAATCACCAGCACGTAGAAATTGCTTTGACGGCAATTTATGGAATTGGTCGCACCCGCGCTCAAAAGATTTGTGACGCGGTTGGGATAAAACGTTCAACCAAAATCAAAGAGTTGACCGATGGTGAAATGGATCGCCTTCGTGAGCAGGTAGGCAAATTTTCTGTTGAAGGCGACCTTCGTCGCGAGACAACCATGAACATTAAGCGCCTTATGGACCTGGGTTGCTATCGCGGCTTGCGTCATCGGCGCGGTCTTCCGGTCCGGGGTCAGCGCACGCGCACCAATGCGCGTACTCGCAAGGGTCCTCGTAAAGCAATCGCGGCAGCAAAGAAGTAAGATAAGGGAACCTTGACATGGCAAAAACTGCTGCGAAGATTCGCAAGAAAGTAAAAAAGAATGTGGCCGAGGGCATAGCCCACGTGCATGCGTCATTTAACAACACGATCATTACGATTACCGACCGGCAAGGTAACGCGCTTTCTTGGGCGACGTCGGGCGGTGCCGGCTTCAAGGGTTCGCGGAAATCGACGCCTTTCGCTGCCCAGGTGGCTGCGGAGGCTGCAGGCAAGGCGGCCCAAGAGTGTGGTGTGAAGAACATTGAGGTTCGCATTAAAGGGCCAGGCCCAGGCCGCGAATCGGCAGTGCGTGCATTGAATGCACTTGGTATGAAGATTACAAGCATCACTGATATCACCCCCATTCCCCATAACGGATGCCGGCCGCCCAAGCGCCGTCGCATCTAACGTCAAGGAGACGACACCGTGGCCCGTAATCTAGATGCCAAGTGCCGGAAGTGCCGCCGCGAGGGCGAGAAGCTCTTCCTAAAAGGCGAGAAGTGTTTTACAGACAAATGCTCCGTTGAGCGTCGGGCTTATGCGCCCGGTCAACACGGCCAGAAATCCGGGCAGCGGTTGTCTGGTTATGGACAGCAGTTGCGTGAGAAGCAGAAAATCAGACGTATCTACGGCGTACTTGAGCGCCAATTTCGCAGAACGTTTGCTGAGGCCGGGCAGCGTAAAGGGCAGACCGGCGAAAACCTGCTGCAACTATTGGAGGGGCGACTCGATTCAGTTGCCTATCGTATGGGATTCGGCGTATCTCGCGCTGAATCGCGTCAGATCGTTCGGCATAACGGCGTGTTGGTCAACGGAAAGCGGGTAAACATACCTTCTTATCTGGTTCGCCCCGGTGACGTGGTCGAACTTACTGAGGCAGCCCGTGGCCATCTGCGCACCAAGGCAGCCTTAGCGGCAGCTGAGTCACGGGGATTCCCTGAGTGGATTGAGGTCGATGTTAAGGCCGCTAAGGGAACCTTCAAGGCTTATCCTGGACGAGAGGAATTGCCTCCGACAATCAACGAAGGCTTGGTCGTCGAACTGTACTCACGCTAATATTTGTTTTGCGCCTGCTGTCCCGTGGGGACGGCAGGCGTTTCTATTTTGAAGGATCACCGTGCAAAATCTACTAAAGCCCCGCAGCATTGATGTTCAGCAGCTTTCGCCGGTACATGCTCGCGTCGTAATGGAGCCGTTCGAGCGTGGCTACGGACATACTTTGGGTAACGCGCTTCGTCGAATCCTCCTGTCATCAATGGAGGGTGCTGCGCCAACCGAAGTGTCAATCGAGGGCGTGCTACATGAGTATTCGACGCTCGAAGGTGTGCGTGAAGATGTTGTCGATATTCTTTTGAATTTGAAGGGCGTTGTGCTTAAGCTGCACAATCGTCGAGAAGCTGTGCTGAATTTGACCAAGAGTGGCGAAGGACTTGTAACCGCTGCAGATATCGAGACCTCGCATGATGTTGAAATTGTCAATCCTGATCATGTCATCGCGCACCTGTCAGCAGGTGGCAAACTCAGCATGCAGATACGTGTTGAGTCGGGACGAGGCTATGTCCCTGCCAATCAGCGGGAGATCGCGAAAGAGAATCGTGTGATCGGGCAAATCATGCTTGATGCCTCGTTCAGCCCAGTTCGCCGCGTCAGTTACCATGTCGAAAGCGCTCGCGTTGAGCAGCGTACCGATCTCGACAAGTTGATTTTGGACATTGAAACGAACGGTGCTATTGATAATCCAGAGGAAGCGGTACGTCGTGCTGCTCGAATCTTGATGGAGCAATTGACTGCTTTCGCTGATTTGGAAGGAACCCCACTGAGCTCCGGTGGAGATACCAAAGGCCCGACGCCGGTGGACCCGATCTTGGTTCGGCCGGTTGACGATCTTGAGTTGACCGTTCGTTCTGCCAATTGTTTGAAAGCTGAGAACATTTACTACATTGGGGACCTGATTCAGCGGACCGAAACCGAGCTGTTGAAGACCCCCAATCTTGGCCGCAAGTCGTTGAACGAAATCAAGGAAGTGCTTGCATCTCGTGGATTGACACTGGGAATGAAGCTCGAAAGTTGGCCCCCTGTGGGGCTTGAGAAATTGGGCCAGTAAGCTAGCCCTAACTCGTATAACCATTAACCGGCCATTTGCATAGCGCGATGGCTGAACAAAACGAGGATAGTAAAATGCGTCACGGAAACGGATTACGAAAACTTAATCGAACATCGTCCCATCGCCTAGCGATGTTGCGAAATATGGCTGTGTCGCTGCTTCGTCATGAGGCCATCAAAACGACAGTGCCAAAAGCCAAGGAGTTGCGTCGCGTTGTCGAACCATTGATCACTATGGGTAAGACCCCGACGTTGGCTAACCGCCGCTTGGCATTTGATCGTCTGCGTGATCGCGAGATTGCGGGCAAGCTGTTTGAAGTGTTGGGCCCACGCTTTGCAACTCGTAATGGCGGATATCTGCGAATTTTAAAAATGGGGTTCCGGGATGGCGACAATGCTCCTATGGCCTATATCGAACTGTTGGATAGGCCGGATACCGAGGCAGTCACTGCTTAGTCCGGAGTGAGTTTACGGTAGATAGAGAGCCAGGTTCAGTCTGGCTTTTTTCATATAGACCGCAGACTTCAAAGAAACCCCCCGCCACCTGCCTGCTAAAGAATCATTCCTGCAGCCATTGTATTGTTGGTAGTTTCGTCGATTAGTATGAAGTTTCCCGTCGAGCGATTGCTTGCATAACTATCCGTGCTCAGGGGCTGCGCGAGACGCAGCGATACTTTGGCTATATCGTTCATCCCCAGAATTTCAGCGGAAACCTGCTCCAGTGTATTCACGTCAATGCGATAGCAAATCTCGCCAAACATCGCGCGAGCCTCGCGGGTGGTATGCCGGATTACATACTTTCTTCGTGGGTCGAGCGGCGTTTCCGAGAACCAACACAGCATTGCCTCCAATTGCCGTGTTACCAGCGCCGACTCTTGCGGCTTGACAATCATATCGCCCCGCGAAATGTCTATTTCGTGCTCTAAAAGCAAAGTCACGGACTGCTCCGCTCCGGCCGACGTTAGAGACTCTTCGTTAAGCTGAATGTCCTTGACGCGGGAACGGCTCTGTGATGGGAGAACCATCACCTCGTCGCCGATGGCGATAGTGCCAGACTCGATGCGACCCATGAAGCCTCTAAAATCGTGTAGTTCAGGCCGATCCGCACGCAGGGGTCGGCAAACGTATTGAACCGGAAAGCGAAAGCGTTCATCCCGTTCTGAGTGTGCCGATGGCGTAGATTCAAGGATCTCCAGAAACGTCGGGCCAGCGTACCAGCCTAAATGTTCGCCGCGTTCAACCAACATTTCGCCAGTCAAGGCTGACATTGGAATGAATCGCACGTCTAAAAGGCCTACCTGTGCAGCAAATTGACGGTACTCAGCGCAAATACGGTCGAAGCTTGCCTGTTCATACCCAACCAAATCCATCTTGTTGATGGCGACCAACACATGCGGAACACCCAGTAGCTTGGTTAGGTAACTATGGCGCCGCGTTTGCGTCAATATACCTTTACGCGCATCAATCAATATCACAGCAAGGTTAGCCGTCGAGGCAGCTGTAACCATATTGCGCGTGTATTGCTCGTGACCGGGCGAGTCGCCAATAATATATTTGCGGCGTCCCGTCGAAAAATAACGATACGCAACATCGATGGTAATTCCTTGCTCCCGCTCTGCCTGTAGTCCATCTGTTAGTAGCGAAAGGTCTACCTCCGTGTTGCCGCGTTTCAACGATGTCTTCTCAATTGCGTGGAGCGTATCGGCCAAGATGGCGCGGGTATCCCAGAGGAGGCGCCCAATTAGCGTGCTTTTGCCGTCGTCAACGCTGCCGCACGTGATAAAGCGAAGCAGTCCGTTGTCGATCTCGGGAAGGGTTTCAGGTGCGCTCATTTAGAAATAGCCTTCCTTCTTGCGCTGCTCCATTGATGCCTCGGAGGTCTGATCGTCCAGACGGGTGGCTCCGCGTTCGCTTACGGTGGCGGTGGCCGTTTCACGACAGTTGCAATTAACCCAAAGGATGCGCAG
>CAZAGR010000191.1:0-5688 GCA_964484585.1 uncultured Propionivibrio sp.
AGCCTGGCAGGCCGGGAATGAATGATTGCAGAATGGGCGTCACGAACAGTAGCGCGAAATAGCCAAAGACCACAGTCGGGATGCCCGAGAGCAATTCCAGTATCGGCTTGGCGATTTCGCGGGCTTTGGGGGTGGCGAACTCAGACAGCCAGATGGCGATAGTGGTGCCTAGTGGAATAGCTACGGCCAGCGCCACGCCCGAACTGACGGCGGTGCCGGAAAGCAGCACCATGATGCCGAAATGGGCATCATCAAACAACGGCGTCCACTGTGTATCGGTCAAAAAATCAATGATCGATACCTGTTCAAAGAAGACGATCGATTCCCTGACCAAGATATAAACAATGCCCACGGTGACAAACACCGACACGGCGGCGGCAGAAAACAGGATCGCCTCAATGATGCGTTCCTTGATGTTACGGCTCGCACGCCGCGCGAGGCGCGGACTAACGGGGCGCAAAAGGCTGGCAGGTGAGCTCATCGGGGTTCCGTTTTAAACTGGCCGGCGCACCCCTTGGCACGCCGGTCGGCAGATCGAGACAACAAAGAAACGTACCCATGCTCCGGTACGGTTGCGCCGCCGATCACGACGGCGCAGGAAATTACATCTTGACTTCGCGTTTCATCAAATCTTCGATGGTGATGCCCACTTCGGCTTCGCCACCAAACACCGTACCCAGCTTGCCTTTGCTCAAATGCTCGCCAGCCAGCATGTAAGCCTTGGCGGGCAGCGGTACCATCTTCACTTCCTTGATCAAGGCCGGACCGTTTTTAAGGTAAAACGCAACGAATTCTTTGACCTCAGGCTTCTTGTAGCCGGCCTCTGAGATATAGACGAACACGGGGCGCGACAAGGGGTTGTACGAACCATCTTCCACCGACTTGTCAGACGGCATGACGGCCTTGCCGGTCTTCGGATTGATGATCGCAACCGCCTTGAGCTTGTCTTTGTTTTCGGTGTAGTACGAGAAGCCGAAGTAACCCAGAGCATTCACGTCACGGGATACGCCCTGCACCAGCACATTGTCATCTTCCGAGGCGGTGTAATCGCCGCGTGACGACTTGGCCTTGCCGACAATGGCTTCGGTGAAGTAGTCAAACGTGCCTGAGTCAGCGCCGGCACCAAAGAGTTTCAACGGCGCATCGGGGTAAGCCGGGTTAACTTGATTCCACTTGGTGATTTTTCCCTGCGCTTCCGGCACCCACATGGCCTTGAGGTCGGCCACGGACATTTCGGTGATCTTGCTCTTGGGGTTCACCACCACAGTCAGCGCGTCATACGCGATGGGCAGTTCAAAGTACTTCAGGCCGATCTTGGCGCACTCTTCCATTTCTTTCTTGGAGATGGGACGCGAGGCGTTGGAAATATCGGTCTCGCCACGGCAGAACTTCTTGAAGCCGCCGCCGGTGCCGGAAATGCCCACAGTCACCTTGATGGCATTCTTCTTGGCCTTCTGAAACTCTTCCGCAACCGCTTCGGAAATCGGGTATACGGTAGACGAACCGTCAATCTTGACAACTTGCTGGGCAAACGCGGCGCTGGACGCAAATACACCGGCGACCGCCAGTGAAATCAGGCGAAATTTCATGAAAAAACTCCTCGGGTTAAGTAGCGCTGCGCAGTTTGTTCGCCGATTGTTACAGTGTAATGACTTAATTGAGGCCGAAGATTAGCATCGACGCCGCTCAAATCATCACGATCCGAGGCAAAAAAGACTGCGTTCGCCCAAACGACCTCATTTGCGGAGCGGTTGACCGAGGCAACGCCACAGCCGCTATTTTGAACAGAAGTGCCGTGATCGCCGCCGTGTCGCCATCGCCGACTATTTGGGCAGTCTCGGTTCCACACTCAGCCTCAGCAACGCCCAGTCATACGGAAGCGGAGCGACCGCCGGCACGGTCTGCAATAACTGGGCCAATCGCTGACTCCTTTCGCCGCTCGCGGGATGGGTAGACAGAAGCGCCAAGGCCTGTGGTAATCCATCACCCCGCCCGTCGCTATCACCCTCCTCCTTCTGCAGCGTCGCAAAAAAGCTCACCATGCCAGAAGCTGAAATGCCAGCTTGACGTAGACGGGCAAATCCACCTTCGTCGGCAGCCACTTCTTGCTGCCTGGAGAAGTGCAGTCCGGCCAATTGCCGCAATCCTTCGCCGGCCAGACCCGTCCCCAGATCGCCGGTGATAAGGGTCCACGCGACCGTCAAGCCAAGCGACTGAACCATACCGCGCAAGCCGTGTCGTTGTTCGACGTGGGAGATTTCATGCGCCAACACGCCAGCCAGTTCCTCGGCTGATGATGTCTTTTCAATCAAGCCGCGATTCACGACGATGACACCGGCCGGCAGGGCGTATGCATTTACCGCTGGGTCGGCGGCCACAAAGAATCGGTAACGGTAGGGCGAGGGGGCGGCAGCGGCCAGGCGGCCACCGATTTCGTCCACCACTCGATTGGCACTGGTGCTTTCGATCAAGGTGAGGCGCGACTTCTGCAACGACCATAACTCGTCAGAAAGACGTATTTCGTGCTCCACAGAAATTCGTGCCACAGCCCAGTCGAGAAGTTGACTACGAAAGGTGAACAGCGCCACCGACGCCAGCAAGGGCAAACCAAGGCAAAGCAACAGCAGTGTCAGCAACCAACGGCGTGTGGCACCATCCGCCCGTGGCCGAATGGCGGTGGGCAGGCGCGCAAGAATCTGCGACATTTCACCACCTGGGTTAGCGTCCAAATCAGCTATCAGCGCGCAGCGTCCAACGGCAGCATCCCATGCAATCACGACCTGTCCATGGCCTTGCCGGGTCACCTGCAGACTGTCCAGTTTGATTCGGCCGCCGGCCTCGGGCCACGCCTCTGGCGTCAAGGCCGTACTCAGAGTCACATCGACCTGCCTTCCTTCCGGCGGCAGGCCCGGACCGAAGCCGCGGGCGGTGAATCGCGTCGTGTCAGTCATCCCCGTTGAAAAGACTGCCGAGCACTCCCCCTTGCTCGCCACCAGAACCACCACCGCCTTTCTTCATCGGCGCCGCTGCAAAAATTCGCGAGGCCAGGCGTGCGAACGGCAGCGACTGCAACCAGATCGTTCCCGGACCGCGCAACACTGCAAAAAACAGCCCTTCACCGCCAAACAACGCCGTCTTGATGCCACCGACAAATTGAACATCAAAATCGACGCCCGGTGTGTACGCCACCACGCAACCGGTATCCACCCGCAAGGTTTCGCCCGGAGCCAAGGTGCGCTCGACCACCATCCCACCCGAGTGCGCGAAGGCCATTCCATCGCCTTCGAGTTTCTCCATGATGAATCCCTCACCGCCGAAAAATCCTGTACCAAGTCGCTTCTGGAACGCGATACCCAGCGAGACGCCCTTGGCTGCACAAAGAAACGCGTCTTTCTGGCAGATCATCGTGCCGCCGTGTTTGCGCAGATCGAAGGGAATGATCTTGCCGGTATAGGGGGCGGCAAACGCCACGCGCTTCTTGCCCTGTCCCTTGTGGGTGTAAACCGTCGTAAACAATGATTCGCCGGTAACCAGGCGCTTACCGGCGCCTACCAGCTTGGCGAAAATCCCGCTCTGCTGTGCCGATCCGTCGCCGAAAATGGTATCCATCACGATGCCATCTTCCATGTACATCATGCTGCCGGCCTCGCCAATGGCAGCCTCGCCGGGGTCGAGTTCAATTTCGACGAACTGCATGTCGTCACCGTGAATAAAGTAGTCAATGTTGTCCATGGCCATGATGTTGCTCCTGTGCAAAGTTGGAAGGGCACCAAGCATACCGCAAGAAACATTTCAGTTTGCCGTGTTTCATTTTGCTGTTGCCAGCGTCGGTCGCTTGGCGCATAGTGCGCCCCCGTTTTGCCATTTCAACAAGCCCCCCGCCCCATGCTTCCGACAATTGAACAACGCATCGCCATCGACATCGGCTGTCGCCCGCAGCAAGTCGTCGCCGCCGTACAACTGCTTGATGAGGGCGCTACCGTGCCCTTCATTGCGCGCTATCGCAAGGAAGTCACCGATAATCTCGACGACACGCAGTTGCGCAATCTGGAGGAACGCCTGACCTACCTGCGCGAACTCGAAGATCGTCGCGCTGCCATCCTTGCTTCGATCGAGGAACAAGGCAAGCTGACGCCAGAGTTACGCGGCGAGATTTCCTTGGCCGAGACGAAGCAGCGTCTCGAAGATCTCTACCTGCCGTACAAAATCAAACGACGCACCAAGGCGCAGATTGCGCGCGAAGCAGGGTTGGAACCCTTGGCCGATGCACTGTTCGCCGAGCCGACCCGGGTGCCGGACGAAGAGGCGGCAAAGTATGTGAACCTCGAAAAGGAACCAACTGAAAAACACGTGCCCGACGTCAAGTCAGCGCTCGAAGGTGCGCGGCAAATTTTGATGGAACGCTTTGCCGAAGACGCCGCACTGCTCGATACCTTGCGCCGCTATCTCAATGACTACGCACTCATCGTCTCGACGGTAGACGAGGGCAAGGAAACCGCGGGTGCCAAATTTCGCGATTGGTTCGACTTCCGTGAAACCATCAAGACGATTCCCTCGCACCGCGCCTTGGCGCTGCTGCGCGGACGCAATGAGGACTTCCTGCGACTGGCAATCAAAACCGAGCAGGAATTGCGTGACCCGCCTGAATCATCGCCCTGCATCAGCATGGTCAGCCGGCGTTTTGACATCAAGGATCAAGGCCGCGCTGCAGACAAATGGCTGCTCGAAACCACGCGCTGGACGTGGTTGGTCAAGCTCTCGCTGCATCTGGAAAGTGAATTGATGACAGAGCTGCGTGAGCGTTCGGAAGAGGAAGCCATCCGCGTATTTGCACGCAATCTGCATGATTTGCTGCTGGCGGCACCAGCCGGACCGCGGGCGGTGATCGGGCTTGATCCCGGCATCCGCACCGGGGTCAAAGTGGCGGTGGTCGATGTCACCGGAAAAGTGGTCGACACCATCGCGATTTATCCGCACGAACCCCGCCGCGACTGGGAGGGTTCATTGGCGACCCTGCGCCATCTCGCCCAAAAGCACAATGCAGAACTGATCAGCATCGGCAACGGCACTGCCAGTCGCGAGACCGACAAACTGGCAGGCGATCTGATGAAACGACATCCCGAACTCAAGTTGACCAAGATTGTCGTCTCGGAAGCCGGCGCCTCAATTTATTCGGCATCCGAACTCGCCGCAAAGGAATTCCCAGACCTCGATGTTTCACTGCGCGGCGCCGTATCGATTGCTCGCCGACTTCAGGATCCGTTGGCCGAACTGGTCAAGATCGACCCAAAGTCCATTGGTGTCGGCCAGTACCAGCACGACGTGAATCAAAGCAAACTGGCGCGCCAGCTCGATGCTGTGGTTGAGGACTGCGTCAACTCGGTCGGCGTCGACGTCAACACCGCCAGCGTTCCTCTGCTAACGCGAATCTCCGGCCTCAACGGCACGCTGGCGGCCAACATCGTCGCCTATCGCGATACACATGGCGCCTTCCGCTCACGTGCTCAATTACGGGAAGTTCCGCGTCTGGGCGACAAGACCTTTGAGCAGGCCGCGGGCTTCCTGCGCGTCAATAACGGCGACAATCCTCTGGATGCCTCAGCCGTGCATCCCGAGGCCTATCCGGTGGTTGAGTGCATCATCAAGGATATCAAGAAAAGCATTAAGGAAATGCTGAGCGACAGCCGC
>CAZAGR010000192.1:0-5656 GCA_964484585.1 uncultured Propionivibrio sp.
CACCACGGTCCCTGGCGTACCCGCCGGGCCATTGATGCCATCACTGCCTCCACCGCTACAGCCAACGAGGGCCGATGCCACCAACCCTGCCAAGACAAGTCGAACAAGCGTCTGTTTCATTTTGATTCCTCGCTCAAAAATATGCACTTCTAACCGGACGGGACACAGGCAACTTCAAACTCTTCTACCTTTACCCTGCTTGATTCTGTTATTACGTTTTCCTTCAACCCATTTTCAATGGGAAATCACTTGAATCTATAAATGTATCGGGCACCCAAGAAGGTGACCTTTTGGTTTGGTTGCATCGATACCGTGGAGTTGTCGGAAAAAGCGAAGGGGGTGCCGTTGTAGCCCCAGGTCCATTCGCTGAACTTAACATTCTGGTGGATCAGATCAACGCGCACCGAGGCGTTGCTGTCGAGCACATACTTGCCGAATACGCGCATGCTGACCGTACGGTAGGTCACGTCAGGCAGGGCGCCAACGATTGCGGCACCGGTTCCCATGGCCTGGTCATAGACGCTCTTGTCGTCCAGATAGGAAAGCTCGGCGCCGACATCGAGCGTGCTATTGATTTTCCCGGTCGCGCCGACGCCAACACTGGTATTTGTGTTCTTGAGTGCGGCGATGTAGCCCCAGCTGTGATCCACATGCAGCATCTGTTCGCTCTGATTGAAGTAGCCGGTGAGCTTCCACGCATCGGAGACCGACCACGCCACGTCGACGCCATAACCGCGCATGCCGGTATCGTGCAGACCTTTTTCAGTCTGACCGTTGTATTTGTCCGTCCCATCCTCCAGGGTGAACTGAAGCGACAGATTCTCCAGTGGCATCCAATCAGCCATGACGCGCAGCTTGTCGCGCTTGCGATCCATCATGGTCATCGGGAAAGTACCGTTGGCGGTATAGATATCGACCCAGCGCACCCGCGGGGTTCCCGGCACCAGCTGCAGCCAGTGCTCGCCATTGCGCCAACCGTTTACGTAACTGATCGAGGCATTGAGTGTGTCGGACATCGAGCGACGCAGCTCGATCCGGTAATTAACGCCTTCAGTCCATTCGCGCAATGAGGTCAGCGAAGTAGCCGGCAACCATGTGGTATCGACCGGGCGGCCGCGCAGCACGTATTCATAATCAACGCCGACGGTGGCACGCAGGTTCTCGGGCAGCTGGTAGCTGGCCTCAGCCTTGCCATTCACATGGGTGGATGAGTTGAGGGCGTTGGTGAAACTTCCGTTGTATAGAGCCAGCGGTGTCTTATCCTGCTTGTCTTCATAACGCCAGTTAGCAAGCATGGACAGCTTGGGCATTGGCTTGGCAGTTACTCCGGCCTGAATCCGGTAATTGTCGAACTTGCCGCCCAAGTTTGCAGGAACACCCGGGGCGGCTGTCAAGCCTGCCCCGGCAAAATCCTGATTTTGCTCAGCATGAGTGTAAGCAACATGGAAGTTACCGTTCATCCATGGCGCCATCACCACATTGCCGTCCACGTAGAACTGATGTGCCTGATTGTCCGGTGCCAGCGCCAAAGGCTGCTGCAGGTAGCCGGCGAGGCTTGCCCCGGCGCCCCCGGCGGTGCTCAACACCGTACCATCGGCGTTGGTCAGGTTGCCGGTGATTCTCGGATTGAGCGAACCATTGTTGTTGGCGAAGAACGAACCGTAATAGCCGCCATTGACATTAAAACCTTCGCCCGAATAATTCAATTTGACGTCAAGCTGCTGGGTAGTCGAATCGATGGGTTCCGCCGTCAAAAGTAAAGCACTGACGGTCGTGCCGCAACGCAGACCGGTTATGACGTTAGAGCAAAAGCCACCGATTCCGGAAAGCCGCGCACCATCCTTGCTCTCGCTGCGGAAGCTGGCGTCGACCATGAGATTGGGCGAAATCCATAAATTGCCGCCGAGGCTGAACGCTTTGCGCTTGAGGTCAAGACCGCCTGTCGAACGGCTGGCTGTCGCGCCGAGAATAACTGGAGAGGTGGATCCCAAGCCCTGCACGCTGGTGGTGATATCACGCGGATCATGGCGAACGAGTTCGCTATAGTCGGCAAAGTACTTCCAACCACCCTGCTTGTCGCGGGAGTAACTCAACTCGCGGTTATCCAAGCCGAGGTTGCTCGCGTTGAAGTTGGTCCAGATTCCGGTCGCATCGTCACGCTTGAGCATTTCAACGTCAAGCAGAATCGTTGCATCGTGAGTACGCCGACCGCTGTACTGGCCGAAAATTGTCCTGTCGGACTCATTGCCGCTTACCACTGCGGCGCCGACGCTGACCACCGTTCGATCCGGCTTGATCAGTTGTGCGACCTCATCGTCGTCGGCATGCACCGGCCCGATCGCGGCAAGCAATGCAATTACTATGAGTTTCTGAGTGAAACCGAAATGCAGTTTGGGTGTATTCATGATCTTTCCATTTTCTCAACGGAAGAGGCGCTGCGGATTCGGATTGGCCCCGGTCGGGTTGTTGCTGCCGTGAATCTGCGTGTGGCAATTCATGCAGCTACGGCCCTGGGTGATGGTGGATCCGTTCCACCAGCCGGATATCGTGCCCAGCGGTGCCGAACCCGCAGCAACCGTCGGCTGAATCGGGGCGTGGGGCGTATGGCAGGTATGGCAGAGGAAAGGTGGCCGCGTTGTCAGCATGCTCTCCGTTGTGGTGCCGTGAGCGTTGTGACAGGTCGAGCAGTCTTCGTTCACCGGCTGGTGGCTATGCACGAACGGGCCGCGTTTCTCCATGTGGCAGGTATAGCAGGTATCCACGACACTGCCGCGCTTCATCAGCTTCGGCCCAACCGATCCGTGGGGGTTGTGGCAATCCGAACAGGCCATCTTGCCTTCAAGGATTGGATGATGCGAAGGCTTGTTGGCCTGCGTACGCTGAGTCTTATGGCAGGTGAAGCACGTCTCACTCTGTGTGCGCTTGTCGCGCACTGCGTCTTTCGCGACATGGACCTTGTGGCAGCTCGAGCACGCCACATCATTTAACTGGTGGATGCTACCCTCCCAGTGGGAGCGGTCGGCATCCTTCTTGTGACAATCCTGACAAGCCGCATCGCGTGTTTCAGCCGCGACCTTGGTCTTGGCTCCGAATGTTACGTCGGGCTTGGGCGGTTTATCGGGCCCCTTGTAGCCGAGGTGATCCTTGCTTGCGCCATGACAACTGATACACGATGGGGTTCGGGAGTCGGCGATGGTGCCATGGCGCGTCTTGCCGATAGCCAGCAGGTTCGGTCCGTCTGCTTCATCATGACACTGCGTACACGCGGCATCGCCCTTCAGAACCAAATCTTTCGGGGCATCTGCGGCAATGGCGGCAGAAAGGCTCGTCATCATGCCGGCTACCAGACACACGCTCATCAACTGTCGCAAGAGCTTCATCATTTTTCTTCCAACTGATTAATTCTGCCCGGGCGACGCCAATGGCGCCGCGCCTTTATTCTGCTTCATTGCGAAAGAATCCAGTCCGCCAGATTCTTGAGCTCTTTCGGATCCTTGGTATCGATGATCTTGTGATCTTCCTCGGTACCGTCTTCCAGCTTCACCTTACCGCCCGTAGTCATGTTCTTGATGGCTTTTTCCTGTCCGTCAGGCTTGCCCGCGTACTTGGCGGCAATTTTCTTCAGCGATGGACCTTTCTTTGTCTTGTCCACGGCGTGGCACTTGAAGCAATCATTCTTCTTGGCCAAAGCCTTGGCGGCATCTCCATCCACCGCGAAGGCGGAAGCACCAAAGAAAACTGCAACAGCAGGTATAAGTCGAATCAACTTCATGGCAAAGCTCCTTTAGGACGTATCGTGGTTTTAGCCGAGGCACATATGACGCGGGTTGACATGGATCAAAGATGTAAGCAGTTGTCTCAAATAAGCAACAAAATGTAGGCGGTGATCCCCGTTACCAGCAATGGAATTCCGTAACAAATCAGCTTGGCGGTCGTTCCGGCATGAATACCGACGTCGTGAAGGCTATGAAAAATGCGATGCCCCGCGTGCCAAAGGAACAGAACGACGACGGCGAACACAAATCCCTTGCCAAGCAGGTTGTGCGCAAAGGCCCGCATATGCTCGTAATTCATGGCGTCCGGCGCAAAAATGAGCCCCAGCGGTAGCGCAATGCCGGTGATAAACACCAGCATCGGCCCGAGAAGTGCCGAAAGCATGCCGCCAGCGCCAAAGAGCAGCCAGAAAATCGGGGCGTTGGATCGTTTCAGGTTCGCGCTCATTTCGTCAGCCCCCACACCACTGCGAACAATACCACGCTGGCTAATACTACCGCGGCCAGACCCCCGCTCGTAATTGCGGTTGCCGACAAACGCTTCCCGCCAACAAAAATCGGTGGCAAGGTTCTCGGCATGATGTTGAACCAGGTCCAAGAGTGGTAGGCCATTGCCACCAGCGTCGCGATATGAAAGACGATCGCTTGAGGTGATCTGAGCATCAGCAGGAAGGCATTCCATGCCGCGGCACCCTGCGCTAGCTGCATCAACCCGAACAACAGCACAAATGCATAAGCAGCGACGAATACGGCCGTGCCTTCATGGATCATGTACTCGACAAAAAACGGATTGCGTCGCCACCAGCCGGCCATGGGCCGCACATACGGGCGGCGTTTGCCAATTGCACGTGGTTTCATTTGCCCCCTCCTGAGTTGGCGTGCTTGGGTGCAACGAAGCGCAGGAAATAATCCTTGGCGCTTTCGGTCTTGTTGATGTTCACCGCATTAGCCGGATCCACATGCTTGGGGCAGACTTCAGAACAATAGCCAACCGCCGTGCAGTTGAAAACGCCCTCTTCAGAATGCACCAGTTCCATTCGTTGTTCGGCGCCACCATCGCGCGAATCCATGTTGTAGCGATGCAGCAACGCCATGATGCCGGGACCGACGAACTTCGAATTCAAGCCGTATTGCGGGCAGGCGGCATAGCACAACATGCAGTTGATACATGAACTGAATTGTTCATACACGTCACGTTCGGCCGGCGTTTGCAAATACTCGCCCTCGGCCAGCGTGCGCGACTCCTTCGGGATGATGTAGGGCTTGATACTTTCCAGCTTCTCGATGAAATCATCCATCACGATAACCAGATCGCGCTCGATCGGAAAATGCGCCAAGGCTTCGATGCGAAGCCCGGCGGGGTAATAGTCGCGCAAAAAAGTCTTGCACGACAAACTTGGTATGCCGTTGACCATCATGCCGCAGCTGCCGCAGATCGCCATGCGACACGACCAACGAAAACTCAGCGTGCCATCGAGATAATCCTTGATGTATTGCAGGCCCTGCAGCACCGACATATCGTCAGTGAATGGCACCTGGAAAGTTTGCAGAACCGGCTCGGTGTCTTGCTCCGGCCGATAGCGCAGCACCTCGATCGGAATGGTTTTTTCGATTTCAGACATGGCTGGCCTGCTTTCTTTCCTGCTCGGCTTTTTCACCCGCAGCGCCATAAGCACGTGTCGCCGGTTGTGATTTGGTGATCTTCACCTCGCCATAGTCGATGCGCGGCGCACCATCGCCGGCGTAATGGGCCTGAGAATGTTTAAGGAAGTTCCCATCATCGCGCGCCTCAAAACCATACAGCCGCTGATGTGCGACACGGGACTCTATTCGGTTGATCGCCGAATAGGCCATCGACTGGGCCACGTCAAGCTGATAGCCCA
>CAZAGR010000193.1:0-5638 GCA_964484585.1 uncultured Propionivibrio sp.
CCTTTCGGAACTGGCGATAGCAGATGCTCGCGGCAAAGTTATCACGCGGGTAAAACGCAGCGCAGCAGGGAATGGCCAAGTAGTATTCTTGACCGATGATAAGCTAGCGCCAGAGCGCAGCGAGCGACAGACGGAAACGCACTATGTTCTAACTGAGCCGATCGAACGCGGGCAGGTGATCGGCTGGGTGCAAGTCACCGCAAGCTTGGAAGGGCTGGCGGAGTTGCGGCGGCGTATCTGGATCGAAACGTTTGTCACTTCGCTCCAAACGGCGCTACTGGCGGCAGTCGTACTCTTGCTTGTCCTGCGGCGGTCCTCACGCGCAATGGGACGGGCGGCGGCGTTTGCATCCGGCTTGACCCGGCAGGAAGGTGGCGCGCTTCCCATCAGCGGCCCGATACTCGAACTTCGGATATTGCAGGAAGCGCTCAACCAAGCATCACAGGCACTCAGCGCGCAGTTCACTGCGCTGCAGGATAGCGAAGCGCGCAAAAGCGCCATACTCGAGTCTTCGCTGGACTGCCTCATCACCATTGATGCCGATGGTCGCATCGTTGACTTCAACCCCGCTGCCGAGGCAACCTTTGGTTATGTACGTACCGAAGTGATAGGCGCAACGATGGGCGAAATCATCGTCCCGCCGGCCCTCCGCGCTGCTCACGAAGCCGGCATGCGCCGTTATCTCGAGTCCGGCATCGGACCGGCGCTACGCCAACGTCTCGAATTGCCTGCCATGCGCCGCGACGGTAGCGAGTTTCCTGTTGAACTTACCATCGTTCCCTTTGAAGGCAGCGGCCAGCAGTATTTCCTTGGTTCCCTGCGCGACATCAGCGCACGCAAGGCGCTTGAGGCAGAGCAGAAGCGCATCGCCGCCGCGCTTCAGCAGACGGTTCACGACCTTGCCGACAAGCAGTTTGCCATGGACCAGCATGCGATCGTCAGCATTGGTGACGCGCAGGGCAATATCCTCTATGCGAACGAGAAGCTCAAGCAGGTGAGCCAGTACTCAGACGAAGAACTGCTCGGGAAAAACCACCGGCTATTCAAGTCAGGGCTGCACGATGCGGCCTTCTATGCCAATTTGTGGTCAACCATCTCGGCGGGCAAGGTCTGGCATGGTGAATTCGCCAATCGCGCCAAGGATGGCGGAATCTACTGGGTGGAATCCACCATTGTTCCGATGCTGGATAAGGACGGAAAGCCGAACCAGTACATCTCGATTCGTACCGACGTCACAAACCAGAAGCGGATCGAGCACGCACTGGCGGAAGCCCGTCAGCGCGAGCTTGATACGGGCAGTGCCATTCAGCGCGCGCTGCTGCTGGGTGACCTGCCTGATGGAATTCACGGAGCCGATCTGGCGACCTATACAGAGCCCTCGCAGGGAATCGATGGCGACTTTTTTGCTATCACCTGCTTCCAGCCAGATTGCTTTGAAGTGCTGGTAGGCGATGTCATGGGCAAAGGTGTCCCAGCGGCACTCATCGGGGCCGCCGTAAAAAGTAGCTACAACAAGGTCCTTGCCGAGCTATTTTCACAACGATCCGATCAACAACTGCCTACTCCGGCCGAAATCATCAATGCAGTGCATCAAGCCCTGACGCCACAACTTATCGAACTCGATGCATTCGTTACACTGGCGCTATATCGATTCGACTGCGCGGATGGCGCAATGTGCTATGTCAATGCGGGTCATACGCCTGGACTACTCGCACGCGGCGCTGGCAATTGCATTGAGTCGATTACTGGCGACAACCTGCCCATCGGGGTGATCGCAGAGGAAGTCTACGTTGAGAAGCACATTTTAATAGCTGCCGGCGACACGCTGCTAATGTATTCGGATGGGATAACCGAAGCGATCAACGGCAAGAAGGAAGAGTTTGGTGTCAGCCGCCTTAGCGAAATCGTCGAGGCAGGCCATCGCTTGTCTTTGCCACCGACGTCATTGCTGCAATCGATACGTCAACAAGTGCGAGACTTCGTCGGTGGTCCGGTACTGGTCGATGACCAGACTGCAGTGATGGTAAGAATTAGACCCATCCGAAGTGCTTCCCGCGGGCACCTCGAACAACGTCTGGCACCAGCGCTGCTGGTCCTCCCGTGGCGACTGGACGCGCTAGGAGAATTGCGCACGCGTATTGCGACGGAAGCCGTGCATTTGCCGACAGAAGATCTGGACGCCTTGATACTCGCCAGTTTTGAGGCGGCGACAAATATTCTCCGGCACACCAAGCCCTACTTCGACGATGCGACCATAACCTGCAAATTCGAAGGGGCGGAGGACCAGTTCTCGGTGGAGCTGATTTACCCGGGACCTGTTTTTGCGCCGCCGAGCGAGCCGATGCCAGATTTTAGTGGTGCCAGCGAGGGTGGTTTTGGACTCTATATCATCCTGAACTGTGTCGACAACGTCGACTATGTGAGCCTTCTTCCCGGGGTAAGTAGCATTCGGCTCGTCAAGCGTTACGGTCAAACTGACGGTCCGCAATCCATCGTCTCGGCATGACTTCCGCAACCCCCTCCACAAAGTCGGCGCTGGCAATACGGCGTGCTAGCGAAGCAATTCGCGACCTGCTTGCCGCGACCGATACCGTGGAGCTAACCGAGGCCGATGCGTCGGAAATGGCAGCACTTGCCGAGCAACTGCGGAATCGCTTTGTCTTAAAGCCAGACCCTGCGACACGCGTTTACTTTGACTATGCCCTGAGCGGCATTATTGAGACAAATCGCCACTGGCAAGTGCTGCATTCGAATCCTGCGGCCGAGAGCATTACCGGACATGGCATCAAGACTCTTATGGGCAGGGAAATTCAAACCCTTGCCACGTCGGCATCAGCGGAGAAGATGCAACGCCATCTGGGTCTCTTGCTTGAGCAGGGCATCAGCCAAGTCGAATGCCGCTTGATGCGGCGCGACGGACAGGAAATCATTGTAGAAATGGCCTCCATTCAAGTCGATGATGCGAATTTCGCTCATGTCTTCGACGACGTTACGGAACAGCGCCAGGTTGCAACAGAGCTCGAACGGGCACGTGCAGCGGCCGAGGCGGCGAACCGCGCCAAAAGTGACTTTCTGGCCAATGTCAGCCACGAGATTCGCACACCGATGAACGGCATCATTGGGCTGAGCCAACTTGCCCTGCTGGACGCACAGGACAATCAGCAACGCGATTACCTTGAAAAAATATCCAAATCCGGGCGCAACCTGTTGCGAATCATTAACGACCTGCTTGATACCGCCAAGCTTGAGGCCGGACGAATGGACTTCGAGCAGACGCCTTTCTCGCTGACCGAGTTGCTTGCCGATCTTGCAGGCATTCGCACGCAACTATCGAAAGAGAATCAGCTTGAGCTAGCGTTTCACGCCGACCCCAATTTGCCGCCGTGGCTTTTAGGTGACCGGCTGCGTCTCGGACAATGTCTCACCAATCTACTCGGCAACGCCCTCAAGTTCACTTCGGTCGGCACGATTGAATTGCGTGTCGACCAGATAGGTGGGCCCCAACCGATGCTGCGTTTCTGTGTTTCAGACACGGGCATGGGCATTCCCGCCGAAACCCTGTCGCGACTGTTTTCTCCTTTTAGCCAAGCCGAGGCATCGACCGCGCGTCGCTTCGGCGGCACTGGCCTCGGACTGTACATCACCCGCGAACTCGCGCGTGGCATGGGCGGTGATCTGCAGGTTGAAAGTAGCGTCGGCGTCGGCAGTCGGTTCACGCTGACCGTTCCCCTGCAGGTGGCAGACGGGACTCAGGAATCCGGTGATAACCGTTCAACCGTTGATGTGCCGCAGGAGTTCCGCGGCCGCCATATTCTGGTGGCCGAAGACGACGCGGTCAATCAGCTCATCATTGTCGGCTGGCTGGGACGCGCCGGCATTCGCGTCACGCTGGCGCGGGACGGCAATCAGCTGCTTGAGCAACTGGCCGGGATGATCGATTTACCGGATCTCGTGCTGACGGATGTGCAAATGCCGGGCATGGATGGGCTGGAGGCCACACGCCGCTTGCGTGAGAGAGGCTACACCCTACCGGTAGTCGCCCTGTCGGCAGGAGTGAGTGCGTCTGACGAGGAAGTCTGCATGAGCGTCGGTATGAATGACTTTCTCCCCAAGCCGATGGACATCGACGAACTATGGGGTTGCTTGACACGCTGGCTACCGCCGGTCGATGTAGGTGAAAGCAGCTCGACGAACGGCACTGCCGGCGAAGAAAGCGTCGAGGCACGGTTTCTTTACAACGACGAAGTGCTGAGCCAGGCACGGATCGCCTTTCTCAAGAGCCACGGCGGCGATGCCACGTACCTGCGCAATTTGGCCAAGGGCGGAGCGTCTCAGGAAGGAGCGATGAAGCGTCTCGCTCATGGCTTGAAGGGGTCTGCCGCAACCATTGGCCTTAAAGCGCTGGCCGCACTCGCAAACGAACTGGAAAGCGGCCGAACTCTGTCTAATGAAAGTATCGATACGCTGATTCGTCAGATCGATGAGGAACTGGCGCACGCCGCCGCAAACCTGATCAGTAAATAGTCGCTACGGACTATTTCAGAGCGGTGGAGCGCCCCTCTCCACGGCTGTCGTTTTGCCAAGAGTTTGCAGTTTCGTCACATCCACACAGGCGTCCTTCGGTGTAATGCGCTCACTCTTACAGCGCAAGGAAGCCGTCATGAAAGCCCTGATTCTCGCCGCCGGTCGTGGCACCCGAGTTCGTCCGCTCACCGACGCAATGCCCAAACCCATGATCCCAATTATCAACAAGCCGGTCATGGCGCTGTTGGTTCAGCACCTGCGCCGGTTTGGCTTCTCGCAAATCATGGTCAACACCAGTTACCGCAGCCCGCAAATCGAGGCCTACTTCGGTGACGGGCTCAATTTCGACGTCGAGATGGCTTACTCGTTCGAGGGGCGGGAAGAAAATGGCCAGCTTATCGACGAGCCGTTGGGCTCGGCCGGTGCCATTCAGAAAATTCAACATCACTCTGCTTTTTTCGATGACACCTTTATTGTGGTCTGCGGCGACGCGGTGATCGACATCGATCTGGGCGAGTTATTACGTTTCCATCGTCAAAAAGGGGCATTAGCTACGGCCGCGCTCATTGAGGTGGCGCGAGATCAGGTGTCCAGCTACGGGGTGGCGGTGCAGGATGCAGAGGGACGCATCACCCAGTTTCAGGAGAAGCCAAGCCCGAAGGAAGCCCTGAGTTGCAGCATCAACACGGGGATCTACATCTTCGAGCCGGGAATTCTCGAGCACATCCCCGCAGAAGGCATTTTCGACATTGGCAGCCAGTTGTTCCCCGCGCTCGCTCAAGCCGGACTTCTCTACGGCATGACCACGAAAACGCCGTGGCAATGGCTGGATATTGGCAAGGTTCCGGATTTCCATGAAGTCACCATGCGGGCGATGCGCGGCGATATCAATGGCTTTTGCATTCCCGGCCGCGAAGTCAAGCCGGGCGTGTGGGTAGGCCTCAATGTCAAAGCGGACCTTGACCGGTGCCACATCGTGCCGCCGATCTTTATTGGCGGCAGTGCCGAGATACAGGAAGGTGCACACCTGATCGGCCCCGTCGCCATCGGTGCCGGCGCTGTCATCGAGGCCGGCGCACACGTTGAACAGAGCGTAGTTATGGAACACACCCGG
>CAZAGR010000194.1:0-5636 GCA_964484585.1 uncultured Propionivibrio sp.
GCTGCTTCCAACACTGCCAGTAAATTTTGCATGACTTGTTCGGTCTCTTCCTGCACCGTTCCCTCCACCATTTTGCCGGTGGCGGGGCTGAGCGCAATTTGCCCGGCGGTAAATAAAAAATTTCCGGCCTTTACGCCTTGCGAATACGGGCCAACGACGTCTGGGGCTTTGTCTGTGAAAATAATTTGTTTGTTCATGGTTTCTCCTAAAATGATAATTGCAGGTTGGGGATAAGATTTGTCGCGCAATTATATACGTGAAAATTAAAAGAGCGGGATATTGATAAAGTAGCGCTTTTGCGCGGCGTATTTATCTTTTTGAAACGTATCGTATAATGATTGAATATTTGTTCTACAAGGAATACGGTAAAATGAAATTAAGTCATAAACTCTATATTTTTACGATATGTTTAATGACCATGGCGGCTTGTACGATTCCCGGCTCTGAGGGGCAATCGAATTCCGTCATCCCTACCATCGGCATGGGGCAATTAGAAACCGCGATCTCAGGGACTTCCTCTGCGGCGATTGCACTGACTAGCCAAGCCTCCAGCCCTACGCCGTATCCCACTGTCGCGCCAACGGTAACGCCCGCGTTTAAATCTTTAGAAGCATCAGAGAGTGCTCTTATTAAACAGCCTGGCGGCGCAACTTACTTTATTGACGCGCGCGCCGGTTATTCGATCATGGCGCCGCCCGGCTGGGTAGCTATCCGCATTAACCAGCCGGAATATTATGACGCTATCTTGTTGCCCGAAATGGCAAACCCGAATTTTCAAACTTTCTTGAATACGTTCAATAACAAGGATCCCAATATTTTTCGCTTAGCTGCGGTAGATACGCGTAACGAACACATTGTTAGCGCTCAAGCGACTCATATTGTTTTTGAGTGGCTTCAAGACAAAAATCTCTCTCTTGCGTCTGAGTCTGACTTAAAAGAAATGAGCGGCAAATATGCGGCTTCTGAAGGTTTTGTACCAAGGGCAACTTCAATATCTATTTTGATGCTTCCATCAGAATTAAAAATAGGCATGATTGAATGGGAAATTATGCAAACAAATGCCGCGGGCGCCGTGACATTTGTTTATCAAAAGCAGGCGGTCTTCCCAAAGAAAACGGGCGGCTTAACAACAATTTGGTTTTCTACGGAATTTAGTCTTAAAGATAGCATACTGCCCGAGTTCGATGCAATGCTCGCGACAATCGCTATGCAGTAAATATCCGCTGCCAATCCCCCGTTTAAAATATTTTTTACTTCATTCTAGACGCCAGTTCGCGTAATTGAGTTGGGTTGATTGGTTTGAGCAAAACAAGATCTACCGCATCTTGCATTTCTTCAGCCTGACGCTCATCGCCTGTGGTGATGATGATGCGAGTTCCGGCAAATTTTATATCCGACTTGATTTGATCCAGAATACTCCTGCCGGATACGCCGGGCAGGTGCAGGTCCAGGAGAATTAAACGCGGCGCGGAGTGACCTAAACGCGCAAGGGCTTCTTCTCCATCTTGAATGGTTTCGATCTCAAAGTCATTTTGCAAAGACTTTGAGAACATTAAACTAAATACAGGGCTATCTTCAATTATTAAGGCAACCGGTTTCATTTATTTCTCCTTTATTGCGCAACTTATATAAAGATAAAGGAGTTTTGCCTTTTAGAGTATGACCCGCTGGTACTTGTTGATGCGGCTGTTTTTAACCTCATCATTGAGTTCATAACGAACGATTTTTATAATTGATTCTCAATATATAAAGGAACTGCATTCAACGGATTGACGCAATAAAATCTTCTGCAAATTGATCGTCCCAATCTTCTACAGGCCCCTGAATCATTAGAATGACGAGACCCCGATTGCCTGTAAATATGGTCAGCAGTTGGCGCATGGTTATATTTTGAGTTGAGCCTTCGCTGATAGTCACGTTTACTGTTTCACCACGGATCACTTCGTGGTATGTGTCCACCAATTTCATCGACATACCCGGGTTATTGTTTTGCCTCTCCATCGCCTGACGCAATTGCGCCTTTACCTGTTCGGAATTACCCGAGAGAAAAGTATTGGATTGCAACATGATGATATTCGTTCGGTTGGCGTAATCTTCCGATCTCAAGTCAATCATGTCGTAAACGAGGAAAGACATGACCGTCGGGGCATAGCCCTCGGGGGTGTCGAAATCCGCGATGTTTTGTTTGACTTGTTCAACGCTGGCAGGATCCGTGCTGATGATATTTTCCATACGTTTGCTAAATTCGCGAAAAGCAAAAAAGGATACGCCTGCAGCGCAAAGACATAAGACTCCAACAATCCCAAAGCCGATTAATAATTTTTTCGATTCCTTCATATATATTTAACTCCACCGTTTATAGTATCGAATGTTACTGGGCAATACCAGCGCGGGTTATTTTATAAATGGAGGCAAGCACCCTTTCGGCTCTCTCCAGTGACGCGCTTTCACTGGGGAAATCGAGTCGTTTAATAATAGACGTCAATACATGCCGCGCCAGCGCCTTGCGATTAGACAGCTCGTCCCACCTGATGAGCAGGTCTTCAATGATCTGTAGTTCATGCTGGCTTAGTTTTTCAATCGGAAAGCCTTCAGGAAGATCGCTTTCAGACCCCAGCGTGGCAAGCAGCCCCGGATTTATGCGGGACAGTTCGTGCAGTCCTTGCATTTGACGGTCATGCACCACAACCGTGCCCGCAGCCAGATCGCCCACGCGGCGCGAATTGCTGTTGAGAAACATGGTCACAACGCCCACGCCATATCCGATGGGCAGAAAGTCAACCAGGCGCACCAAATTGCGGATGATCGATTCGCTTTCCGAGATGGGCGTCCCATCCACGCGGATTACGCGTAGACCAACCCATCTTTTGCCGGGAGATTGCCCATTCCATAAAAACTCAAAAAAAACATAGTAGCCCCATAGCAGTATAAAACTAACCAGCGTGGCGGCGCCTAGCGCCCAGGCAAATGAGCTGTCTTCTATCTTATAGTCCAATGCAGAGATTAACAAAAAGAACGCGCTAAAGACAATCACTTGGAGCAACAGAATAATGCTGCTATCTGCCAGCGCGGCGAGAAAACGCGAACCGATACCGGCTAAATCGTAATCAAAGGTTACGTTTTCTGGCGTGTCAATTTTGATGATGTCATTTGAGTCTGTCATGTGTATAATTGCCTTATGGAATTTACAAGCGGAAGATGCTTCCCAATAGAAAGCGATTCAGTATGAATATAGACGAATTGTACCAGTCCAGAAAACAAGAGTGGGAGCAACTCAGCGCGCTGGTTGAACGCGTCCAATCAGATGCGCAGCGACTCTCTACGGCAGACATCGAAAAATTAGCGGGGTTTTACCGTGCAACTAGCTCAGATCTTGCATTAGCAAAACGCGATTTTCCACGCCATCGAGTCACTCAATACCTTAATCAACTTGTGGCGCGCGCGCATGCCGTATTGTATCAAGGCGAGCCGATCGTCTGGAATCATCTGGTTGATTTTGCCCTATCGGGGTTTCCGCGGATATTTCGCGAGACATTTATTTTTACTTTCGCGGCTTTTCTAATGTTCACGATCCCCGCAGTCATGGCGGGGTTTACCGCAGCAGCCTCGCCAAAAGCCGCGGTTTGGCTGCTGCCCGCTGGCGCGCAAAATCTAATTCCCATCATCGAAGACAAACAACTATGGGTGAATATTCCCATCGAGGATCGCCCCTTTGCATCTTCATTCATTATGACGAACAACATCCGTGTTTCGATTCTCGCTTTTGGCAGTGGCGTAACCGGCGGACTTTTGACTCTTTGGATTCTCGTAGAAAACGGTTTAATCTTAGGCGGGCTACTGGGTTTAACCTCCTATTACGGAATTGGCTTTGACCTAGCAACTTTTGTTATCGGTCACGGCGTAATTGAATTAAGTGTGATCTTCATATCCGGCGGATCGGGCTTGATGCTCGGCTGGGCGCTCTTACACCCGGGCTTGATGCGCCGCCGCGACGCGCTTGCCCTCGCCGCTCAAAAAGCCGTTCGCCTGCTGGGTGGAGCCATCCCCTGGCTGGTAGCGGCGGGAATCATTGAGGGCTTCATCTCCCCATCCGAAGCCATCCCCTGGCAAATCAAGTGGATGGTTGGCATAGGCAGTGGAATTATTTTTTACAGCTATCTATTTATTGGCGGACGCGAATCTGAAAAGTCAGCCTCTTAAGTCATGCTTGCAGTGTTAAAAATTATTAGTCAGCTAGAAATTCGGACTACAACAACGTCCTACTTTTCAACTCTAGATATCGATTAATAACCGCCAACGAAAGTTGATTCGCCGGAACATCCAGCGTCAGTACGCCGCGCTTGCGGAGAGTATCCAGCACAATGCGGCGCTCATCGAGCATTTGTGTTGCGGAGGCGCGTTGGTAAACGCTCAGCGAATCATTCGGTATTTTTTTGGAGGCGGCATGCACATCTGGATCGCTGATGGTGACCACGAGCGGCAAGCTCGAACGCGCCAGCAAAGACACCTGCGCCACCAAATGGTCGAGGCTTGCGCCGCTGCTCAGGTCGGTAAAGATAATAATCAGCGCGCGCTTACGTTGCTTTGCCGCAAGATAAGCTAGCGCTTTACGATAGTTCGGCTCGATCTGATGCGCTTCCACCGCGTACAAAACTTCCAACATGCGATAAAACTGCCCGCGTCCCTGCCGCGGCGCGAGATAATGTCCGACCGTGTCGGCAAAACTCATCACGCCTACGCGGTCGCCTTTGCCTGTTGCCACATAGCCCAAAAACAAAACAGCGTTCACGGCATAATCCAACTTCGCAATATCCGCAACAGGCGATTGCATCATGCGTCCTGTATCCAATACTGCCATCACGGTTTGGCTGCGCTCGGTTTGATGCTGTACCGTCACAGGGCGATGACGGCGTGCAGTCGCTTTCCAGTCAATGCGCCGAAATTCATCGTCGGGTAAATATTCGCGCAGGCGTTCAAACTCGGTGCCTTCGCCGAACATACGCGTGGTGCGCAGCCCCAATTCCTGCAAACGATTTTTACGCAGCAGTAAATCATACATGCGCACATCGAACATATTTGGGTAGACCTTCACAGGCCCTGCGGCTTTCACAGTTTCTTGCCGCGTCGCCAAGCCGAATGGACCTTGCCAGCGCAGGGTGATATCGCCAAATGCATAATCACCACGCCGCAACGGCCGCACATGATAAACGCCGCTCCATGATTCATAAGCGGGAATCGCGCCACTAAGTAAACGCGTTTCAATATGGAACGCCTCGGGCGGTTCGTCGCGCATCTCGAACTTGATTCTCCGGCGCGCTCGGTTGTTGATCGTGAGGGTAACAGGATTCTGCTCCCCCAGCGATAGCTTCGTGTCGTGGACTCGTACAACGTCAAATCGATCCGCGCGCCCAGCCATGCGCCAATCGGTAATAAGCAGAATGATGGCGGCAAGTGCGTACGCCCATCCGACCCACTCAAATGCCGAGAGCCAAAAGCCGAGGGCGATGATGGGCGCGGCTAAAAGTAAAACGAGAATCCCGCGGGTGGTTGGTATCATAAAATCTCCGCCACGGAGATCACAGAGATCACGGAGAAAAACCTTTTTAAATCTCTGTGGACTCTGTGCCCTCTGTGGT
>CAZAGR010000195.1:0-5615 GCA_964484585.1 uncultured Propionivibrio sp.
GCTGGCTTGGCCGGCATGTTCCGTCACGGCGGTGGGCGCGGCTTCTACGACCTGGTGGCCGGGCAGATAGGTGTTGAGGTCAGCTTCCAGTGAGGCACGCAGGGCGGGGTCAGGCTCGACATTTTCGGTGCGCTCGTCGATGGCGTTGATCAGGGCGGCCATGTAGTCGCCGCATTGCAGCAGCAGCGACAGCAGCTTGCCGTCGACCGGGACCTGGCCATTACGGACGCGATCCAGAACGCTTTCGACAATGTGGGTGAAGGACACCACCAGATTGAAGGCAAACAGTCCGGCCGAGCCCTTGATGGTGTGCGCTGCGCGGAAAATAGCGTTGATGGATTCGCCGGAGGGGTCTTCCCCGCCGCTGGTTTCAAGTTGCAGCAGCGCAAATTCCATGGCGTCCAGAAGCTCGCGGGCTTCTTGCACCAGCGCGCCGCGTGCAGTATCCATATCCATGCTCATAGCGTGTCTCCCCGTCTTTTTTTGAGTTAAGCATTTCTCAGAAACTATATTTAATCCCGTCATTCCGGCGTCGGCCGGAATCCAGAAGTCAACCTCTGGACACCGGCCTACGCCGGTGCGACGGATTTAAATTGGTTCGTCTGTATTACCTATTTTTCAGTCTGGACCGATGTTGAAAGCTGCGCTTAATTCGGGTTGGGAATCAGCAACGGATCTCCAAGATAACTGCCCAACTGCAGCAACTCGATGACCGAAATGAGTGCCGGGCTGTGGTGGCTGTAGATCAGCCGTTTGTTGCGGCGGGCCGCCTCCTGTTTAAGCATGACCAGCAGCTGCATGCCGGAACTATCGACCTCCTGGACGTCGGAGAGGTCGATTTCCAGCGGGTCGTTGTCTACCTGGAGGGCGGCCAGCAATTCCGTTTTCAGCTCGGCCGCTTCAAAAATGGTGAATGCACCGTCGGCCATCAGCAAGGCGTGGTCGGTGTGTGTGCCTGGGATCAACGCCATGTCGCGCTCCTTCAAGGCATGCAGAGTTTGGAGACCGCATCAAGCAGTGCGGGCGGCTGAAACGGCTTGAGCACCCAGGCGCGGCAGCCGGCATCCTTGCCTGCCTGCTTCTTGGCTTCGTCTCCTTCCGTAGTCAGCATGATGATCGGGGTGAATTTGTAGGCGGGTAAAAGCTTGGCGGCTTTGACAAATGAAATCCCGTCCATATTGGGCATATTGACATCGGAAATGATCAGATTGAATTTTCGTCCATCGAGCTTGGTCAGTGCATCCTTGCCGTCGCAGGCTTCGACCACGTCATAGCCCGCGCCCTTGAGTGCCATGCCAACCGTCGCACGCATGCTGACTGAATCGTCGATGACGAGTATGGTTTTTGCCATGATGCTGACTCCTTGCTGTGAGTATTTGGTAAAGCGGGTTTAAAAGAAATCGATGCTGGTTGCCGGTGCCGCGGCAGCGGACTTACCGCCGCCATGCACGGCAGCCTGCTCCAGGGTCGTGTAGGTTTTCTTCAATTCGTTGATCCAGCGCTGATGCTCTGGCAGCGGCTCGCCATGACTGAGGAGCCCGGCCAGTTTGTCCATATCGCCTTGCACGTGACTCAGAATCTGGCTGACCCGATCCTGGAATTGAAGGCTGACCAACACTTGCTCAACCACGGACTCTACTTCGCGACTCTCGGACTGAAGCAGATTCATGTTGCCGTTCATTTTTTCAATCAGCGAGTGCGATCCCGAAGTAACCTCGTCGATCGTTGTACGTGCCTCGGCAATGACGGCATTTTCTCCATTTGCTAATTCGTTCGCCAGAGTCATCACCGACTGGATGACCTTGTGCATGGCGTCGACTTTGGTCTGAATAGTCTTGCCAGTGTTGCCGGACATGTCGGAAAGTTTGCGGACCTCGTCGGCCACGACGGCAAAGCCGCGACCGGCCTCGCCCGCGCGTGCCGCTTCAATGGCGGCATTCAGGGCCAACAAGTTGGTCTGCTTGGCGATCGCGCCGACTTCATTGGCCATATTTCTCAAATCGGCCATGACCTTCGACATATCGGCGATTTGCTGCAGCAGTGATTCACGCTCGGTAACGGCCAACTCCAGTTTATGAACCACGCGGGACAGATTTTCTTCGGAGGCGGTAATGTGATTGACGGCTGATTGTTGATCGCTCCCGCCGGCGGCCCGAAGTGCATTGTTGAGCTTTTCCTTGATGCCGGAAAAACTCAGCGCCAGTTGATCAATCGCGGTTGTCGCTTGTTGCCGGGCGATGTCGATGTTGGCGCCCCACATGGGCAATACGCTGTTCATCAGTGGCGGCAGATCGCTGTGCACCGGCGGCGGAACGAACGCTGGCTCGACATTGCGCGGAGCGGCTTCCGTTGTGGTTGACTGCAGTAGCCACCAGACCAGCGCGACAGTCACTGCACCGAGTGCCGCACCCTGCCACCAGACCGTCGCCAGCAAGGCGCAGAGCACGCCGTTGGCGACACACAAAACGAGGATGCGAGAGGCGGATGTGTTCATGGCGACCTTTCTACTGCGTTGGTTTTTGACGCGCCACAATCAAACTCGATTATATGCAGCAAAATCTGCAAGATAGGCGATCCGATTCATGTGCAGTCGCATGATAGGACGGATTTGGTTAATTGGCGCGGGGAGGGAGGGACTTTTTATACTCAGTCTTTGCCGCGCCCGCATTGGCTGAAAAAGAAACGGCGAACTCACTCGAGGTCGCCGTTTTAATGATGCGCCGTCCCGCCATCCGCAGCGGCGAAGAGAGCGTACTTTGCTCGACCGCCTTGCTGCGCAGGGGCTTCATCAGCGCCGATTTTTTTTTGGGCCACGGTATTCGCGGCTGCGGGATTACTCCATCGCTTCGTACAGCGGCAGGGTCAGAAACTCCGGGAAGTTGTCGGCGAGTGACATTTGTTCGAAGATCGTGGCGGCTTGCTCATAAGTGGCCGGGTTCTCGCCCTGCGCGGTAATGGTAGCTTTGACCGTGTTCAACTCTTCGGCGATGACGGCACGCACCATGTCGGCGTTGACTTTGCGCCCGTCCTCCAGTTTTCCCTTGGGCGACACAACCCATTGCCAGACCTGCGAGCGGCTGATTTCCGCCGTGGCGGCATCTTCCATCAGATTGTGAATCGGCACGCAGCCGTTGCCGGCCAGCCAGGAGCCGAGGTAGTGAATGCCAACGTTGATGTTGTTGCGCAGCCCCGTTTCCGTGATCGGTTGTTCGGGTTGAAAGTTGAGCCAGTCCTTCGGGCCAAAGTTTTCCTCGCGCTGCTTTTCCCATTGATTCGGACGATCGCCGAGCACTTTCTGGAATTCCTCGGCGGCAATCGAGACCAGCCCCGGATGGGCGACCCAGCCACCGTCGAAGCCATCGTTGGCATCGCGTGTTTTGTCGTGACGAATGCCCGCGAGCGCTTTCTCGTTGGCGACCGGATCGTTCTTGATCGGAATCAGGGCGCTCATGCCGCCCATCGCCGGTGCGCCGCGCTTGTGACAGGCCTTGACCAGCGCCAGCGCGTAGGAACGCATGAACGGCACTTCCATGGTGATCGCGCTGCGTTGAGCGAGACAAAAATTCGTGTTGCGCTTGAACTTCTTGATGCAGGAAAAAATGTAATCCCAGCGACCGGCATTAAGGCCGGCGCTGTGCTCGCGCAGTTCGTACAGGATTTCCTCCAGCTCGAAGGTAGCCAGGATAGTTTCAATCAACACCGTGGCCTTGATCGTGCCTTGTGGCAGACCGATTTCGTTTTGCGCCATGACGAAAATGTCGTTCCACAGGCGCGCTTCCAGATGCGATTCCATCTTGGGCAGATAAAAGAACGGTCCTGCACCGCGGGCAACCTGCTCCTTGGCATTGTGAAAAAATACCAGCGCAAAATCGAAAATGCCGCCCGAGACGCGCTGACCGTCAACGGTGACGTGCTTCTCATCCAGGTGCCAGCCACGCGGACGGATCTGCAAGGTGGCGATCGTGTCGTTGAGCTTGTATTCCTTGCCGGCTTCGTTTTTGAAGCTGAGTTCGCGCCGGATCGCTTTGTAGATATTGACCTGACCCTGCAACTGGTTGTCCCACTTCGGACTGTTGGAATCCTCGAAGTCACTCATGTAGGAATCGGCGCCGGAGTTGAAGGCGTTGATGATCATCTTGGCCTCGACTGGGCCGGTGATCTCGGTGCGACGACGTTCCAGCGCCTTGGGCAGCGATGCGATTTTCCAGTCGCCCTCGCGAATGTGTTTTGTCTCGGGCAGAAAATCGGGCATTTCGCCGGCATCAATGCGCGCCTGGCGCTCCACGCGCGCCTTGAGCAGTTCGCGGCGGCGCGGTTCAAAAGCGCGGTGAAGCTTGGCGACCAGCGCCAGCGCTTCGGGCGTGAGAATCTTGGCGTAATCGGGGGCGCTTTTTTCGTTGTGGGGGGCAGTGATCTGGATGCCGGCTGGGTGACTCATGGAAGGACTCCTAAAAAATGGATTTTGAACGCTCTTATTTTATTGATGCCAAATACGCTAGGGAAGCTATGATTCAGGCAAACCATCTTTTACCAAAAGTATCAAATGGATCAATTCAAGGAAATTTCGACCTTTGTCAGCGTCGCCAACCGCGGCAGTCTGTCGGCGGCGGCGCGCGCTGAAGGTGTGACGCCGGCAATTATCGGACGGCGGCTCGATGCGCTGGAGGAGCGGCTCGGCGCCAAGCTCTTGCTGCGCACGACACGGCGCGTGTCGCTGACGTACGACGGCAGTGCCTTTCTCGAAGAGTGTCAGCGCATTCTGCGTGAACTGCAGGACGCGGAGGCCTCGGTGAGTGCCGGCAGCGTGCGCGCCAGCGGTCATCTGCGACTTTCGGCGCCGGCCGGATTCGGACGCAAGCATGTCGCGCCCTTGCTACTCCGCTTTCTCGACAGCAATCCGGAAATCACCGCGCGTCTGGATTTGTCCGACCGTATTGTCGAACTGGCGGAAGAGAGTATTGACTGCGCGGTGCGCATCGGCGAGCTCAAGGATTCGAGCCTGATCAGTATTCGTCTGGGCGAAATGCGCCGTGTGATCGTTGCCAGCCCGGCGTATCTGGCGGCGCACGCCGTCCCGCCAGCGCCGACTTTTCTGAGCCAGCACAATTGCCTGTCACTGGGCCAGCAGCGCGGCTGGACTCTGCGCACCGATCAGGGCATTGAAACGGTGAAGGTTTCCGGCACGCTGGAATGCAACGACGGCGCCGTGTTGCATGATTGGGCGCTGGATGGTCGTGGCCTGGCCTGGCGTTCATGGTGGGAGGTGGGCGACGACATCGCCGCGGGCCGTCTGGTTACTGTTCTGGACGAGTTTGCAGCACCTCCGGTGGGGATTTATGCTGTTGTGCCGCAGCGTCGGCATCTGCCGTTGCGAGTGCGCCTGCTGGTTGAATTCCTCAAAGTGGAGTGGCGTAAGCCCGGCGTTTGGGACGCTACTTTGGAACGTTAACCCTAGAAAAAGCAGTTGACCACGGGGAACACGGGGCAACACGCGGTTATGCAGGGGAATCACGAGGTTACCTGATTAGCCGTGAAGCTCAGCCGATGAATGTGGATCAACCCTACTCCTTCCCCAAGGGGAAGGCCGGGGTGGGGATGGGGTTTGAAGCGAATGT
>CAZAGR010000196.1:0-5575 GCA_964484585.1 uncultured Propionivibrio sp.
CGGCATTTTCATGCAGCCGACGGTAGCGGTTACCGCTTTCTGGCAGCGCAGATTGCAGTGCTGGATCCGATCAATCCGCAGGTTGCCTCGCGTCTGGCGCGGTGTTTTGATCGCTGGAAACGATTTGATGCCGGGCATCAGGCACATTCGCGCGCTGCGCTGGAGTCGCTGCACCGGCAGGCTGGGCTGTCGCCCGATGTGTTCGAGATCATTGATCGATCGCTGGCCTGATTGTCGGAACTGAGGACGCGCCCTGATGTCCGCCGCTGAAGGAACTGTGCACCCGCTGAGCCGGCTGTTTGCCTACGCCCGCCACTATCGTACGGATGTTCGTCTGGCATCGCTGTACTCGGTACTCAACAAGTTCTTCGATGTGCTGCCGGAAATTCTTATTGGCGTCGCTGTCGATGTGGTGGTCAACCGCAAGGACTCATTCGTCGCCCGTTTCGGCATCGTCGATCCTCGCGATCAGTTGATATTGCTGGCGGCGCTGACTGTGGTCATCTGGGTCGGCGAGTCCCTGTTTCAGTACCTCTACGACGTCAAGTGGCGCAAACTGGCGCAGGATCTTCAGCACGACATGCGCATGGAGGCTTACCGTCACGTACAGCAGCTCGAGCTGGCCTATTTCGAGCGGAATCGTACCGGCAATCTGCTTTCGGTGCTGAACGAAGATATCAATCAG
This sequence comes from uncultured Propionivibrio sp., assembly GCA_964484585.1. Taxonomy (GTDB): domain Bacteria; phylum Pseudomonadota; class Gammaproteobacteria; order Burkholderiales; family Rhodocyclaceae; genus JADKHX01. Next base: position 686 of record CAZAGR010000196.1, read on the forward strand.
ATGGAACGCTTTCTCAACGGTGGCGCAAACGATCTGATTCAGGTCTTTTGCGGCTCGCTGATGGTCGGCGCCGTCTTCTTCGCCCTCACCAGTCAGTTGGCCTTTTTGGCGTTGGTGCCAGTTCCGGCGATCCTGTATGGCGCCTTCTGGTTTCAGGCGCGTCTTGCCCCGCTTTACACGGCAGTACGCGAGGCGGCCGGCGCGTTGGCCACCCGCCTCAACAATAATCTGACGGGAATCGCAACCGTAAAGGCTTACACGGCAGAGGAATTCGAAGCCGAGCATATCCGTCAGGGATCGGATGCCTATCGCGCTCGCAATGGTGAGGCAATCCGCTGGTCGGCGGCGATCACGCCGGTAATCCGTATGGCGATTTTGGCCGGATTCACGGTCACGCTGCTGTATGGCGGCCTGATGGCACTTGATGGCGAGATTGGCGTTGGCAGTTATTCGGTGTTGGTTTATCTCACCCAGCGCCTGCTCTGGCCGCTGACGCGTCTGGCCGAGATGACCGATCTCTATCAACGTTCGATGGCTTCGATTCAACGCGTGATGGATTTGCTCGAGACGCCGCTGGCGATTCCTTATGCCGGCACTGCCCTGGCCGCCGCAGATACGCGCGGTGAGCTCGAGTTTGACCATGTTTGCTTTGCCTACGATGGCGTCGACACTCCGGCGATCGACGACCTGAGCCTGCGCATCGCGCCGGGCAGCAGTATTGCCTTTGTCGGTAGCACGGGTGGCGGCAAGAGCACGCTGATCAAGCTGCTGCTGCGCTTTTACGAACCGCAGCAGGGCGAGATTCGCCTCGACGGCCGGTCGATCAATGAACTCAATCTGCAAGACCTGCGCCGGAGTATCGGCTATGTCGCTCAGGACACCTTTCTTGCCGATGCCAGTGTCGCTGAAAATATCGCGTACGGGATGAAAAACGTGCCGCTGGACGCAATCATCAAGGCGGCGCAAGCCGCCGAGGCCCACGAGTTCATCACTGAACTGCCGCTTGGCTACGATACCCAGGTGGGTGAGCGCGGAATGAAACTTTCGGGTGGCCAGCGCCAGCGGCTGGCCTTGGCTCGGGCAATTCTCAAAGATCCGCCGATTCTGATTCTCGACGAAGCGACGTCGGCTGTCGATAATGAAACCGAGGCGGCTATCCAGCGTTCTTTGGATCGATTGGTCGTCGGTCGAACGAGTTTGCTGATTGCTCACCGGCTATCGACCATTCGTCGTGCGACATGTATCCACGTACTTGAACGCGGGCGCATTGTCGAGTCGGGCACGCATGATGAATTGGTCAGCTTGAACCGTTCCTATGCTGCGCTGTGGCGGTTGCAGACCGGCGAGTTGCCACAGCGTTGAGTCATGGCGATCGACTTTCTTGACGTGATTGGTCTGCTCGTGCTGGCCGCCGGCACCTGGCTCTGGATCGACAGTCTGCGCGCGAGGGAGGCCGCCGTTGCAGCGGCCAAGGCAGCGTGTGCGGCCGAGGATTTGCTGTTGCTGGATGACACCGTCGCCATTCGTCATGTGCGCCTTGGGCGCGATGCGGAAGGCGTGTTGCGTCTGCGGCGGATTTATTATTTCGAGTACAGCGATACCGGCGAGAATCGCCGTGATGGCAGTATTGCCATGCTCGGCAGCCGGGTGCTGGTCACCAATCTAAGCACGCCGAGCGTCATCCGGCCGACGTTTTTGCATTGACCCAAATTTAAATCTGTCCGTCTCGCCGCGCCAGAGTATGACTCGGCGGTAACATGGACGTAACCATTCTTGGAGTAATCGAATGTCTGCTGTCCCTGCTCCCGTATCGCCCGTCGGCAATCAGGCCGCTCGCGCCCTATTGCAGTTCATTGACGCCAGCCCTTCGCCCTGGCACGCAGTCGCCACGGTGCTGGCAGGACTGCGCGGAGCGGTGTATCAAGTTCTGCGCGAGGGTGATAGCTGGAATCTCCAGCCCGGTGGGCGTTATGTGGTGGTCCGTGACGATGCCGCCTTGATTGGTTTTGTCGTCGGCCGCGATCCGGTCAAGGCCGGCTTTCGCATCGTCGGCGCACACACCGACTCACCCTGCCTGCGCGTCAAGACTCAGGGCGCCAACGAGGCGGGCGGTTTGCTGCGGTTAGCGACTGAAATTTACGGATCACCTATTCTGGCGACATTCACCGATCGAGACCTGCTGTTGGCGGGCCGTGTCATCGTGCGTGATACGGCGGTGCCGGGTGGTTTGCGCACCGTGCTGGTCAGGCTTGATGATGCCTTGGTGCGTTTGCCGAACCTGCCGATACACATGAATCGCACAGTCAATGACGAAGGCTTGAAAGTGCATAAGCACAATGGATTGAATCTGCTTCTGGCGACCCTTGGCAAGGAGCAGGATGCCGCCGCCGTTCTGGCAGAGTTGCTGGCGATTGAATCGGGCGTATCGGCGGCCGATGTTCTTGGTTTTGATCTGTGCGCTGTCGATGCCCAGCCCGGGGCGTTTTTCGGGCAGAGGAAGGAGTTCATTGCGACCCGCCAACTGGATAATCTGGCCTCCTGCCATGCTGCCTTCGTTGCCTTGCTGGAGGCGGTTCCCGCCGCACACACGTCGATGATCGCGCTGTTCGATCACGAAGAAATCGGCAGCGAGAGTCGCACGGGCGCTGCCGGAACTTTTTTGCAGGAAGTCATGGCCCGCATCATTGACAGCCAGGCGCCGGCGTCGGATGCCGTCGCGCGCGCCATTTCAAACAGCTGGCACATCTCTGCCGACATGGCGCACGCCCATCACCCGGCCTATCCGGATTGCTACGATCCCCTGCATGCGCTGAAGATCAACGGCGGCGTTGCGTTGAAGATCAATGCCAGCCAGCGCTACGCCACCAATGCCGTTGGCGAGGCCTTCGTCGTTGAACTGGCGCGAAAGGCACGGGTGCCGCTGCAAAAATACGTGCACCGCGCCGATCTGGCGTGTGGTTCGACCATCGGGCCGATCAGCGCCGCGCGCCTCGGTTTACGCACCATCGACCTCGGCGCGCCCATGTGGGCAATGCACAGCTGCCGCGAGAGCGCCGGTGCGCTGGAGCACGAAAACTACATTCGGTTGATGAGCTGTTTCTTTGGTTGGCATTGACACGGACCACCGTCCCGCCAGCGCCGACTTTTCTACGGCTTGGCTAGCGTTCGTTTTGCAGCGGTTGCGGTTATTGGCATTAGCAGAAACGACTTCGGCAGTCGGCCATCAGCCGTCACTCAGGACTGTTGCCGGTTAGCCGCCGATCAGATAGTAAATCATCAACATCTTGCCAAGAATCAATCGCCTTACTACGATAAGAATCGTAAGGACACAAGGGGGTTTAAATGTCAAACGATGCCACACTTACCAGTAAGGGTCACACAACAATTTCCAAGGAAATTCGGGATAGCCTTTCCATGAAAGCCGGAGACCGGATGACGCTCACGTTGATGCAGACGCCACAGTAGTCATGCGGGTGAAGTCCAAGAGTGTTACCGAGCTGGCGGGCGTTTTACACAAGAAGGGTCGCAAGCCCGTTCCGGTTGAGCATTTGTCACGGTAATGCTTGGGGTTGATACCAGCGTTCTCGTTCGCTTTCTGGTTCGGGATGATGAGGTTCAGTTTGATAAGGCACGAAGGCTGATAAAACGTGAAGTTGCGGCTGGGCGCCGCGTTTTCGTCAGCCAGTTAGTTCTCCTGGAAACCGAATGGGTGCTGCGAAGCCGATACAGTCTGCCTAAGAATCCTAATCCGCAAGAGACATTTGAAGTTGTCACTCCGCAATCCTAAACGACCCGATAGATTGTTGGGACCCGATGTCACCCGATGTCACGTTATGGTCACGGTCTTCCCTTTCGTCGCGTCGCCTCTAGCGAGCGCTCCTGTGCCTGACCTGTGCGCCACGGCAAAGGTCTTTCCAGACAAGCGCATCGAGTGATGCTTGCTTGCCGCCAGAGCCGAAATTTGGATGTTTGCGATGCGCACATACTTCAACGGCGTGTCGCCGCATCAACTGGCGATCGCTCATCGCCGTTGGGACGGCAGGCGGTAACGACAGGTCGTTGTTGCCCGAGGAGCTACCGCCTGAATTTTCGGACCAGAGACGACTATGCAAAGCCATCAGTCACTGTTTCACAATGGCTACTCTACACAGATTCAAGCGTCTTCTCGACGCGTACCGATTTGCCGGTTTTCGTCCGCGGGAAGACGTTCGCGGCGTCTTCCGTGATTCGGCGGCACGGGTCGTCACGTTTATGCGTCGCTTAAAAAAAATAGGTCGGCAAGGAGTGTGGCCGAACGCACATGGGTTGGTACGACCGTACGCGCTTCAAGGCACTAACCATGGGCGGGCAATCATCATGGGGCGCAAGACCTGGGAATCGCTGCCATGCGCCCTGCCCGGTCGTCACAACATCGTCATTACGCGCCAGGCTGACTATCGCGCCGAAGGCGCCACCGTGGTGAACAGTCTGGATGCCGCGCGCGCTGCGGCTGGCAATGCACCCGCCTTCGTCATCGGCGGTGCAGAAATTTATGCGCTGCGCTACCGTTGGCGACCTGCCTGGAGTTGACTGAAGTTGCCGCCGAGATTGACGGCGGCGCGTGGTATCCCGATTACGATCATAGCCAGTGGCGCGAAAACCGGCGCGAAGCGAAAGGTGATGAGCTCAGTGGCTTGAGCTACGAACTGGTCCCCTATTTGCGCTCCTGATGCCAGGCGCGCTTTCGGTCCGCCTAACCGACGGCGGAAAGTTCGCTCACTACTTTCGCCACGGATGCTGCATCGGGCAAGTGCGACAAGGCACCGACAAGATCGTCGCGGACCTGTGCCAGGTGTGCTTCAAAGCGGGCATCATCTACGCCCAGCACTGCAGCGATCGCCTTGACGTGTT
>CAZAGR010000197.1:0-5549 GCA_964484585.1 uncultured Propionivibrio sp.
CCTGTTACTCTTTATGGCCTTGTTTTTCCCCGTGCTCCCCGTGTTCCCCGTGGTTGAAATGAAGGCTTCTAAAATGACTGCATTCTGGCGACCGCTGGCCGCATTGCTGGTCGCACTGGTCGCACTGTCTTTCCATTCCGCCCGGGCCGACGACGTTTCGCCCACGGCACTGAATCAGACCGAGGCTTTGCGCGCCAGCCAGGGCGCCGTGGGACGGAGAGTTGGCCAGCATGTGTTGCTGAACCGTGACGGCCGCCCTGTTCAGCTTGATGAATTTCGCGGCAAGCCGCTGTTGGTCAGTTTCATTTACACCGGCTGTTTTCAGATCTGTCCCGCCACTACCCGCTTACTGCAACAAGCAGTTCAGGATGCCAGCGAGACCTTGGGCAGCAATAATTTCCGCGTCATCAGTATCGGCTTCAATCAGCCCGCCGATTCACCGCAGGCGCTCAAATCCTACGCACTCCAATACGGTATCAAAGAAGCCAACTGGGATTTTCTCAGCCCGTCCGCCGCGACTGTCGCCGAGCTCACCAAGGATTTCGGTTTCAGTTATGTGGCCACCGCGGCGGGCTTCGACCATGTCATGCAAGTCACGATCGTCGATGCCGAAGGTCGCATCTATCGACAAGTCTACGGCGACCGCTTCACCGCCGACCAACTGACCGAGCCGCTGCGGCAACTGATCAATGGCGCACCTTTGCCCGATCCGAACAGTCTCGCCAGCCTCGCGGAGCTTGCCGAACGCGTGCGCATCCTGTGCTCGGTTTACGATCCGCTCACCGGTAAATATCGTGTGAGCTACGGCCTGATCATCGAAGTTGCAGGCGGCCTCACCTTCATTGCATGGATACTTTGGTTCTTCCTGAACGAATGGCTAGCTCGCCGAACCCTGCGCCGCACCGTGCGTCAGCGCCTGCGCCAATGCACGTCCCGGCAGTAGCGGGACGAATGCCCGAAAATCCTGCCGCCGGCAGTCCGGGCGCCGCGTTAACGCTCATGGCAGTGAGAGCCACCCGCCGATGATGAAACACGCGAAAGACCGAATTGGTCGCCCCCACTCCCCGACCCTCGCCCGGGCGAGGGTGACTATTTGCTCGCTGCGCTCGATTATCACGGTGCGCTCCGAAAGGAGTTTCACGTTAAACCAGCATCTTGAACACGCCTTTGATGCCGCCTTTGGTGCCGCGGCGAATCCCTGGCGGCACCTCGGCGCGCTCGGCTTCCTTTTCCTGTGGATCGTCGTGGTCAGCGGAATCTATCTCTACATCATGTTCGATACCTCTGTGGCCGGGGCCTATCAGTCGATCGAATCGCTGACACGAGAGCAACCCTGGTTGGGCGGCCTGTTTCGCAGCCTGCATCGTTACGCCTCCGATGCCTTCCTCGTGGTGACTCTGCTGCATTTGCTGCGCGAATTTCTACTCCAGCGCTACTCCGGATTTCGCACCTTCTCCTGGCTCACCGGCGTGCCGCTGCTGTGGCTGACCTACGCCGCGGGAATCGGGGGATTCTGGCTGGTCTGGGATCAACTGGGCCAGTTCTCGGCCATCGCCACCGCAGAATGGCTCGACGCGCTACCATTGGCGGTCAACCCGTTTGCCACTCCGCTGGCACGCAACTTCCTCAGCACCGCCGCCATCAATGACCGATTGTTTTCACTGTTCGTATTTGTTCACATCGGCGTTCCCCTGTTTCTGTTGTTCGGCCTGTGGTTCCACATCCAGCGCCTGAATCACGCCGATGTATTTCCCTCGCGCTCACTGGCGACCGCATCGCTGGCAACGCTGATAGTCCTTGCGATAGTGCTCCCCGTCTCCGGCCAGAGCCCGGCCGATCTTTCACTCAGCCCGGCAGAACTGGAGCTCGACTGGTGGTATCTAGCGATCCATCCCTTGATGTACGCCACCTCGGCCGCCACCGTATGGCTTCTAGCCACCTCGGCCACCGTGTTTCTGCTGCTGCTGCCCACCCTGCCCTCGCTACGTGAGCGAACCCGAGCCCTCACCCAAGCACCGGCCGCAGTCGCCATCGTCAGTCCGGATAACTGCAGTGGCTGCCGGCGCTGCCTCGATGATTGCCCCTATGCCGCAATCTCGATGATTCCTCATCCCGATCGCAAGCCCGGACGCGAACTGGCCGTGGTCAATGCCGACCTCTGCGCTTCCTGCGGCATCTGTGCCGGCTCCTGTCCCTCCTCCAGCCCTTTTCGCCACAATGAGACACTCGTCACCGGCATCGACATGCCGCAACTCACCGTCGATTCGATCCGCCGGGCCATCGACACGGCGCTCGACAAGACGATCAACCACGCGCCTGACCGGTCAACACACATCGTGTTCGGCTGCGAACATGCCATCGACGTCAGCACACTGACTGCACCTGACGTGATTCCAATCACTCTGATCTGTACCGGCATGCTGCCCCCCGCCTGCATCGACTACGCGCTCCGTCGCGGTGCCGCCGGCGTGATGCTTACCGGCTGTCGCAGCGGCGGTTGTGCCTTCCGCCTGGGCAATCAATGGACCGACGAACGCATCACCGGCGTGCGCGAACCGCACCTGCGCAGCACGGTTGATCCGGAGCGTTTGAAGATTGTCTGGGCCGACCGAGGTGACGAGGCACAACTGCATCAAGCGTTGAATGATTTATGTCGGACCACGCAGCCCGCACCAATGCCAAACAAGCAACTCGCCTGAAAGAGAAATCAAGCATGACCCCACCACTACGTTACCTCGCCCAGGGCTTGCTTTATGGCCTGTTCGCCCTGGTTATCGGCTATTTCGCGACATCGCCACCCTACCGGCATTTGCCGCCCGATCAAGCTCTGATCAAACTCAGCTTCACGCATAGCGGAAAACTGTTGGCGGAATGCCGCCAACGCACACCGGAAGAGCTCGCCAAACTTGCGCCCAATATGCGCACGGCGATGGACTGCCGGCGCGAACGCTCACCCGTCAGCGTGGAAGTCGATCTTGACGGGTCCCCGTTGTTCCGTCATCTGGCGCCTCCGTCAGGCCTTTCACGGGATGGCGCATCAACGGTCTATCAGCGTTTCACCCTGAAAGAAGGAAAACATCAGCTCGCCATTCGTTTCAATGACGACATCAATCACAGCGGATTTACCTACCAACGTGAGGAAGCAATCACACTGGCACCGGGTCGCGTGCTGGTCATCGACTTCGATGCCGAAAAAGGCGGCATCACGCTGAACTGAACGAGCCGCCCTCGTGTTTCGACGGTCTGGGACACGGTTCAAGCGCGTCAATGCCGGTCAATCGGTTTCTTGATTAGCAACGAACGTCAGCTTGTTATTCCCGTCTTCCCGGCGCAGGCCGGGACCCAGTGGTCAACCACTGGATTCCGGCCTGCGCCGGAATGACGATCAGGAGCCGAAACGTGGCGGCGTTGGAGGGGCTGACGTTCATTGCTAATCAGGATCGGTTTTACCTGTTTCGTCGGGGGTCGTGCGGTGGTTCCGCGCCGTCAGGATCGGGTTTCCCTGCGATAGACCGCGCCGGGAGCAAGTAACAACTCTATGAGGCCCGTGCCAGAGGATGTACCTCTTTCTCAATTTTTCGGCCCGCTTCGCTTTCCGTCTTTTTCAAGTCGAACGAGCTTTGCATGTTGAGCCAGAATTGCGCGGTGGTGTTGAAGTAGCGCGCCAGCCTCAAGGCAATGTCTGGCGTCACTGCACGCCGCTCGCGCACGATGTCGTTGATCCTCGGCGCCGGAACATGCAACCCCATTGCCAAAGCATGAGCGCTCATATTGAGCGGCACGAGGAACTCCTCCCGGAGAATTTCACCAGGGTGGATTGGTCGCATTTTGTTGGTAGCCATGTTTTACCTCTCAGTGGTAATCAACGATTTCGACATTCTCAGATCCGGCATCGGTCCATACGAAGCACGCACGCCATTGCCCACTGATGCGGATACTGTGCTGTCCTGCACGCTCCTTTTTTAAGGCCTCCAAGCGGTTGCCTGCTGGTTAAGCCAAAAATACGCAGCGGTTTTGGTTGGCAGCCAAGCAGCTTTGAATCACGATAGCAACGCCTTAATGTTTCGATGAAACGCTGGTTCCAGGTCCTGCATCTGCCGTGCAATGTTCACCTGCATGGCAGCGTTGGACACGTCAACCAAGTTGTCCTCAATGACGTAATTGCCTTTTGCCTTGAACCATTTCAGCACCTTGGCCAGATGCCAGATAGCAGTGTTTCCCTCGTGAACCGGTGACGGGAAACGGGGTTGACTTCCGATCACAAGCTTTCGAATATTCTGTCGGCTGCAGCCCAATATCTCAGCAATGTCAGACAGGCCAACCAAGTCAGGGGTGACTTCGATAAGTTTCGCTCCGGGAATCGCCTTCTTCACATCAGCGATAGCACTTGCAACAGCCTCAGTTGCAGACAGCGCCTGTCGGGTGAAATTCAACCCAATGCGGCCATACTGACCAATGCCCACGGCAGCGTCATCGCATCCCGCTTCGTAAAGCAACTCAACAAACTGCTCGGGATCGATGGATGAATCAGGAAGTTCGAACTTGAGCAAGAAATCATAGTCGGTCATATCGGCTCCTCGTTTTCACTGTTCTTTATTGCCTTGTGCGCACTACATTTATCGACAACCCGGCGAATCTGTTTGGCGTGATTGCTATATTTCACGGCCCACGTGGCTTGGCCTATTTCACCCCAGAAGGGAAACCCATTTCGGAGACCTTGCAACAGGCCGCTTGAACCATCCGCCAGGCGCGTCGCTGTGAGCGGAAACCGGTTCCGGGCTACGCCCTCCACCGATTCCCGCTCACAGCAGAAAAAGCGGACAATTCATGTGCTACGAAACCGGACAATTCTAAAAGCTCGCGACAGTGACAACCCGACCCGAGTCGATCTTGACAGATCTGCGATGTTCTGAGATCTGGTGTCGCCATCGGAGCTTTCAAACGACGGCCCTTACACGCCCTTCTCCCCCAGCCAGTGCAGCAGGGCTGAAAAAAGCAGATTGGGAACAAACGGCTTGGTCAGAAAATCATTCATACCGGCATCGAAACAGCGTTCTTTATCCTCGGCAAAGACGTTGGCCGTCATGGCGATGATCGGCGTGTTCTGGTAGCCCGGCAGCTGACGGATCTGTCGTGTCGCCTCCAGTCCGTCGACATTCGGCATCTGCATGTCCATCAAGATCGCGGCATAGATGTTTTCCTGCGCGAGGGAAATTGCCTGGGCACCATCCTCCGCCGTGTCCACGATCAGGCCGGCGTCTTCCAGCCGCAGCTTGGCAATCTCAACATTCAAGGGTTCATCATCGACCACCAGCACACGAACGCCAGCATGGCGCTGAAGCAGCAGCGCCTCCGCATCGGCAAAAATAGTCGGCGCTGGCGGGACGGCGGCGTGGACAGCATGGACAGCATTGAGCGCTTTTTCAAATCTGGCGGTGAACCAGAAGGTGCTGCCCACCCCCGACACACTTTCACCGCCGGCCTGGCCACCCATCATCTCGGCCAAGCGCCGTGTAATGGCCAGGCCCAGGCCGGTGCCGCCATACTTG
>CAZAGR010000198.1:0-5549 GCA_964484585.1 uncultured Propionivibrio sp.
CCCGCGCGGGGTGCGCTGTAAATAGCCCTGTTGAATCAAATATGGCTCAAGCACGTCCTCAATGGTGTCGCGCGCCTCGCCAATGGCGGCTGCAAGATTATCAACCCCCACCGGGCCACCGCCGAACTTTTCCAGCATGGCACTAAGCAGCTTTCTATCCATCACGTCAAGCCCCAGATGATCGACATCGAGCATCGTCAGCGCCGCATCGGCAACCTCGCGCGTAATGCGGCCATCGGCTTTAACCTCGGCAAAATCACGCACCCGACGCAGCAATCGATTCGAGATGCGCGGTGTGCCACGTGAGCGCTTGGCGATCTCGCTCGCGCCATCGGCGGCGACATGGACATTCAGCAACGCCGCCGAGCGCGTGACGATCAACGCCAGCTCCTCCGGCGTATAAAACTCCAGTCGAGCAACGATACCAAAACGGTCGCGCAGCGGGTTGGTCAACATGCCAGCACGAGTCGTGGCGCCGACAAGGGTAAACGGCGGTAGATCGAGTTTGACCGAACGCGCCGAGGGACCTTCGCCGATCATGATGTCAATCTGAAAATCTTCCAGCGCCGGGTAGAGGATCTCTTCGACAACCGGCGAAAGACGATGAATTTCGTCGATGAACAATACATCGTTCGGTTCAAGGTTGGTCAGCATCGCCGCCAGATCGCCGGCACGCTCAAGCACTGGGCCAGAGGTTTGGCGCAAATTAACGCCCATTTCGTGCGCGATGATGTGCGCCAGCGTGGTCTTGCCCAAGCCCGGTGGCCCGAACAACAGCACATGATCGAGCGATTCCTTGCGTCGCCTCGCTGCTTCAATAAAGATTTCGAGCTGGCTACGAATCTTCTGCTGCCCTACATATTCAGCCAGCTTCTTCGGCCGCAAGGCGCGCTCCAGCACATCTTCCTGGGCTGACTCCCGGTCGGGCGCGATCAAGCGCTCGATGGTAGGAAGTGGAATGGCGGAAATGTCGTCGACTTGAATGCTCATGTCGAGAGTTTAGCTCGGGTTATGCATCCCAGAATGTAATACGACGGATTCAGGACCCCGGTATCGTTTGCCTACTCCCGCTGAACACGCGACGCCGTATGCGTTTGACCAAGCCTGGCCGAGCCTACACAAAACTAACCTTCTCCGGCACGAATTGCCGGAGAAGGGATCATTACCGTGCCTGCCTAACCGGCAATCCAGTAATCCACTTCCGCAAAGCCGATCAGTTCAGCCAGCGTATAGGGAAACGGGCTGAGGTGGCCAACGTTTTCCGGGGGTGTTGGCAACGACTTGATTCCCCATGGGTTATAGACCAGCACATTGGAATTGGTGGAGCTATTTGGGTCCGCATCTTGCGCAGAAAAAGCGTGGCCGCCGGTCAACAAAATATTACCAGACGGGTCAGTGGTCTTTTGGCCACTGCCTATCCAGATCGCCTTACCGCTGTTGACGGCCACCGTCAGGGCATCCTGGAGAATTTTCAGCGAGTCAGGGCTGTTTCTGTCGATAACTACGGGATTGACATAAGGGTTGTTTTCCCAGTTGTAGTTTGCATAAAGGTAGGCAGTAACCTTGCCGCCGCCAAGCACATTAGCCATCGGGTCGCCAAAGCCACCCTCCACCGCCCAATAGGCATTCAGCCCCGACTTCTCACCACGCGGCAGGATGCCCAGTGAATTCGCCTGGGCATACGCCTTTTCCAGCAGTGGCACCCAGATTTCGCCATTCAAGTCAGCCGTCGGATTGCCGCCAAAGACAAGCTGTGCCGAGCCCGCTGCACCGACCGGCAACATGTCGTTCACAGTGACCCAATTAGCTTTGCCTTCCGCGTCATACATGCGCACGCCCCAAGTTCTCGAGCCATTAACCGTGCCGTTGTCGACAATCATTGCCTGGATCGCGCTGGATCGGACATCGGCAATGGTGACCAGTGCGGCCACCATAAAACAGTCTCCCAGCGCTCCTTGCTTGACGTCACCAGGCGTGATGCCGTCCACAAACAAGGTGCCGGCTGATTTTTCATAGACAGCAACGGTGGTTGATGCCTTGCCGGTCGCCGCATCGCCTCCCGCTGTCGGCGACGGCAAGTCACCTCCCAACAGCCACTTGCTAACCAGCTTCTCAAGATTCGCCACTGAAGAGCCCGCAGCAAGGTTGCCCAACTCGGTGCGCGTAGCCTGCCCACCCGTATAGAAGTTGTTGGCTATTGATCCGTCGACCATCTTCGAGAACACATAGGAAAGATAGTCAGTCACCTCGACCTTGCCAGACTCGCCGGCAAAAATTGTCTTACCCCGACTGGCGAGGGCCTGCAAATCTGCCACCTCATTGCCCGTGATCGGTGTGTCTCCAGCGCTCTTGTGCGAATCGATGATTCCATTCATCAATCCCACTAGTTGCGTATAACTCATCTTTCCACTGGAGGCAGCGAGCGCCGCGTCAACCGCCGATTTTATGGCGGCGTCTTTCAGCACGCTGGTCCAACCCGCAGCGGCAGGCAAATCTTTATTGCCATTCAGATCGGCACCAAAGGAAGACTCCTTGGCAGCCAGCTTTTCCGTGGTGAGCGGCTCGCCACTGGCATATGCTCCACTGGCATCAAAAATCGCCTCATAAACATCGCCGCTGTCAGCCTGGGCAAATATTTCAAAACCACCGCCCGAAACGGGGATTATCTCAACGAGTTCCCATCCCGGAGGCAATATCTTGGCTAGCGGCTGGCCACTCACGGTGACATTGACGAGGCTGCTGGTCGAGGTACCCACCTGATATGCCCCGTCCGCGCTCATATAAAGATTGATCGCCCCTCCCTCAATGAGCACCGGGCCATCACCGAAACCACCGTTGCCATCGAGATCCACACCCAGGCGGTCTTCCGTACTTCGCATTTCTGCAACAGACAGAGCCTTGATAGATTCCGCACTGACCTGTCCTTGAGCATCCAGAAAAACCTCGACAATTGTTTTGTTGTCGGCATCGGAACGCACGAACAGCTTATAGCCCCCTGTGCTGAGCTTCTCCACAGACATCGCCGAGAAACCATAAGTGCTATCGTCAATTGCCTTGGTATCGCCGAACTGCACCTTGACCAACGCGTTCGTGTTTAGGCCAACGGACCAACTGAAATCGTCGTTGATAAACAAAACTGCACCGTCGCCCAGAAACCGTACGCTGGGCTCGACAACCGATTCTTTTCCTGTAGGCACTTAGGACTCCTTTAAAAGTGAATAGATTATTGGGCGTTGCAACGGGCGAAAGTATCAATCATCCCTTACCCACCGTCAATATTAACTTAATACCTGCCGACGCTGCTTTCACCCTTTGCGCTGCGGCGGCAGCTTGCCACATCAGCCAGAAAGACAGGCCTGCTGATAAAATCAAAACTCACTCGAGCCTTTGATCCTTAACGCCATGCAACCCGACCGCACTGCTAAACTTCGCGAGATTCTCTCCCGTCGCCTGCTGATTCTTGACGGCGCAATGGGCACCATGGTGCAACAACATGGTCTGGTGGAAGCCGACTATCGTGGTTCGCAATTTGCCAGTCATCCCAAGGACTTGAGGGGCAATAACGACCTGCTCAGCTTGACCCGGCCTGATGTTATCGGCGGCATTCACGCGGCCTATCTGGAGGCTGGTGCCGACATTATCGAGACCAACACCTTCAATTCGACCCGTGTTTCACAGGCTGAGTACGGGTTGGAGGCGCATGCATATGAACTGAACGTCGCAGCTGCGCGACTGGCACGTGAGACCGCGGACAAATTCTCTACGAAAGACAAGCCGCGTTTTGTCGCCGGCGTGCTTGGCCCCACCTCGCGCACTGGCTCGCTTTCGCCCGACGTCAATGACCCCGGCGCGAGGAACATCACGTTTGATGCCTTGGTCGCCGATTACATCGAGTCGGCTCGCGGCCTGACTGAAGGAGGTGCCGACATCCTGCTGGTCGAAACCATTTTCGATACGCTGAACGCCAAGGCTGCATTATTCGCCATCGAAGAATTTTTTGATGGGACCGGCAGACGTTGGCCGGTGATGATCTCCGGCACGATCACCGATGCTTCGGGCCGCACGCTATCGGGTCAGACAGCCGAGGCCTTCTGGAATTCACTGCGCCACATCCGCCCCTTGTCCTTCGGCCTGAATTGCGCGCTGGGCGCGAAGGAATTGCGTCAGTACGTGGAAGAGCTTTCGCGTCTCTGCGACTGCTTTGTCTCAGCTCATCCCAACGCCGGGCTGCCGAATGCCTTTGGCGGCTACGATGAAACGCCGCAGATGTTGGCCGACGAGATCGCCGAGTGGGCACATAGCGGGATCGTCAATATCGTCGGAGGCTGCTGTGGAACTACGCCCGACCACATTCGAGCAATTGCTGAGGCGGTTGGCGGGGTCAGCGCTGGCCACCTTACGGAGGCCCCCAGCGGCTTTGCACAGCCGCTGGCCGGCGCAGGCGCGGCGCAGTGCGGCGCGAATTCCCTGCGCCGTCCCGCCAGCACCGATTTTTCCTTGCGCCTGTCCGGACTCGAAGCGTTCAACATCACGAGCGACAGTCTGTTCGTCAACGTAGGCGAGCGCACCAATGTCACTGGGTCCAAGGCTTTCGCCCGGATGATTCTCGACGGCCGCTTCGATGAGGCGCTTGCAGTAGCTCGCTCGCAGGTGGAAAACGGGGCGCAAGTGGTCGACATCAACATGGACGAGGCGATGCTGGATTCGCAGGCGGCGATGGTGCGTTTCCTGCATCTGGTGGGCTCGGAACCGGACATCTGCAAAGTGCCGCTGATGCTCGACAGCTCGAAATGGGAGGTGATTGAGGCAGGGCTCAAGTGCATCCAGGGCAAGGGCATCGTCAACTCGATTTCAATGAAGGAAGGTGAAGCCAAGTTCCTCGAACAGGCGCGCCTGGCCAAGCGCTACGGCGCGGCGGTTATCGTCATGGCCTTTGATGAGCAGGGCCAGGCTGACACTTATCAGCGCAAGATCGATATCTGTAAACGCGCGTATGACGTGCTGGTAGCCGATGGCTTTCCTGCCGAGGACATCATTTTCGATCCGAATATTTTCGCCATCGCCACCGGCATCCCCGAACACGACAACTATGCGGTCGATTTCATCAACGCTGTGGCGTGGATAAAGCAGAATTTGCCCCATGCGCGAACCTCTGGCGGCGTCTCAAATGTGTCGTTCAGCTTCCGCGGCAACGACGCGATGCGTGAAGCGATACACACGGTCTTCCTTTACCACGCGATCAAGGCCGGTTTCACGATGGGTATTGTCAATGCCGGCCAGTTGGGTGTGTATGACGATCTCGCGCCCGAGTTGCGTGAGGCCGTTGAGGACGTGGTGCTGAACAGAAAAGTCGGCGCTGGCGAGACGCTGATTGAACTGGCGACACGCGTCAAAGGTCAAGCGCGGGAGCAGGTAGTTGATCTGGCCTGGCGTCAGTGGTCGGTCGAAAAGCGGCTCGAGCATGCGATGGTGAAAGGCATCACGGATTACGTCGTGGCTGACGCCGAGGAATGCCGCGCCGCTTTGTTCGCCGCTGGAAAGCCGCCACT
>CAZAGR010000199.1:0-5548 GCA_964484585.1 uncultured Propionivibrio sp.
TGGGGGTAAGTTAGCGCAGCGGGGATGCTCGGCGGGTTTGCGGTTCTGAATATTTGAACGTCCGAATATTCACCATACCCATAGGTGGAGTGATAAGGTTTCACGCGCCAGCAAAGCGTAAGGTTCGCAGGCAGGTCTGTGATGGGGGTGTACTTATGGGTCGCGATTGGCACACTCACGCTAATAAGTTTTGTTGCAAATGTGCTGTCTTCTGGGGTTACAACATTACAACTGCCCGAAATTTGGCTTGAAACTTCAAGAATGAACGATTGCGCATTAATTGCGCCGGGGTTCCAGTTAAATGTAGGACGCAAACTAAGCAAATTGAAACTGTCAAATTGTTTTGTTATGTCGTATCCAGCAATGTACCTGCTTGCGTTGGATGGCGGGTTATTTAAGGGGTCGTCTAAGCCGGGTACGTTTCCGTAAATCGGTCCCGGATCCATTTCGTTTGGATTAAGCACACCAACAATGCCGACGGTGAATTTCCAAACGGGGGACCATGCGCTGTGCTCATAATCACCCGCGTTATCTCTTGCCGCTCTCATGCGCCAGTAATAGGTTGTCGCAGGGTTAAGCGCACTTGTTGAAGGCAACTCGACTTTGTCTAACGTTTGGTCTCCAAGGTCTACAGGCGGTACTGCCGCAGACATATCAACTGTACAATCAATGGTGTAGTCAGGGGTAAGGATAGTAAGATCCACGCAAAGTACGTCAACGGGTGTGGCGCTGTTTACGTTGGGAGTGTCGTAAATGGCAATTTCGTATGTGAAGAAGGTGGCGGGGCTGTTAACAATCTTCCATTTGAAGGTTGGCGTACTGTCATTGACTATTGCGTTGGTTGCAGGGCTAACCAATACTGGGACGCTAGGCGGGTTGTTTGTAGTGTATTGTACGGAGGGTGATAGTGTGTCCGGCTCCCACGCGCTGGTTCCTAGGGAGCTGTTATTTGCTCGGATCCGCCAGCAGTAATTTGTATTCGCTGGTAAGCCTGATGGAAACGTGTATGTATTAAGAGGAAGGGCGTTGGCAGAAACGGTTATCAAACGATAGGTTGTTGAAAAACCGCAATCGATAGACATTTGAATTGTGTAGCTTTGTGCGCCGTCAGGGCTGGGGTCCCAGCGGACTACCGGGCGCAGAGTGAGGTCGGGGTTATATTGCGGCGATGATAGCTGATCGTCGTCAATATCAAGATTCGAAGGGGGTTCAACCGCCACGCGAAAAACCCCTGTAGCAGACCAGTACGAAAGCGGACCGGTTGCGTCAGTTGCTTGCACATGCCAGTAATATGTTTTGGCATAATCAGGAACGGCTACAGGACATGAATAAGTAGCTGGTTGCGCCGGTGGTGGCGCCGCTGGAGACACCGTGCATGTAGCGACAGGAGCGACGATAAAGTTTTTGGTAATGGGGTCAACCGCAGAGCTTGTAGAAACTTCCACGTTGTAGTCGCTAATGCCCAGGGTTAAGTCTATAGCTCCAGATTTGTACCATTGCAAGAGCACTGCAGAGGGATCTGTTACCACAACGTTATTAATTGGAGATCTCAGTGATGGCGTAGTGGGTCTGACTAACAGAAAATTAGGCGCAAAAGCCGCGGAAGCCAGCATGATAATCAAAGATAAAAATAGAAATTTAATAGGTTTCATGAAAATATTCTCCTTATAATGCGCCTGTGAAATACAGACTTAAATTGATTTTTACAGGGGAGGCAAGCCTTTTACACGCGCATGTGTCTAAACAGCATAAAACATAACAAAAAAAAAGTCAATAGACCTGAGGGGCTATATTTTATCTTTTTATATATTTTTTACAACATAATAGCGGATATTCATCTATTGCCACTGCGATTTTATCTAAAGATGCTGGTTTTGCGCGCTAAAACGCCATTGCAGAAACCTTGTGCGAATTGCTCTTGACTATTCTATTGATGTATAATTTGTTCAATCCTTTAAAGATAAAAGACAATGACTATAGATAACAAGAAAACCCTCGCGCGTCTTTTGGAAGTCACCCGCAACCTGAGTTCGATGGTTGACCTTGAGACTTACCTGCAATCCATTCTCTCAGCCGCGGCGGAATTGACTGAGAGTGAAACGGCATCTCTGATGAATTACGATGAAGCCGCGCAGGAATTTGTTTTTAAGTTTACGGCATCGCTTCACAGCGATAGGCTTAAGGATGTCCGCGTTCCGTTGAATGGCAGTGCGGCGGGGTGGGTTTTCCTGCACGTTAAGCCGCTGACCACTAATGATGTAAAAAAAGACGAACGCGATATCGCCTCGTCCGCTCTTTTTGATGCGCGCTCCATTTTAGGCGTACCGCTTATTGTGCATGGCAGACCGACCGGAGTGTTTGAAGCGTTCAATAAGACATCTCCATATACAGAAGAGGATATCCTTATAATGGAAACCCTCGCATCCCTTGCGGCTACGGCTATGCAGAACGATTTGCTTGAGAAAAAAATTCAGTCTTCGCAAAGTGAAATACGCGATTTCGAGCGGCAAAAAAATGAATTTATTGCCATCACTTCACATGAGCTCCGCACTCCGTTAGGGTTGATTTTGGGACATTCTACTTTTTTGCGCGAACTGGTTGGCAATGAACATGAAGAGCAGGTGGATACTATTATCCGAAGCGCATCCAAATTAAAAGAGATCATCGAAAGCCTTTCCACCATAGATAACCAGCAGACCGGCGGCGCCAGCTTGCGTTCGGGCAAATCTTCTATTGCCCGCATTATTGAAGATGTTGCCGCTTCTTTTCATAACCTTGCTGTTCAAAAAGGCGTGACGATTAAAGTTGAGAATGAACGCGGTCATGAATTGTTCATTAACGCCGACGGCGGCAAAATCGCTGTTGCGTTAAGCAACCTGCTTAAGAATGCGATTGCATTTACAAATGAAGGCGGGCATATTGTTATTCGTGGCGAGCGCGAAACGGGATTTATTAAAATCACTGTTGAAGATGACGGCATTGGCATCCCCGCTAAAGATCAGCCGCATGTTTTTGAGCGTTTCTATCAGGTTGAATCCCATCTTACCCGCCGGCATGGCGGCATGGGGTTGGGACTCTCCGTTGCAAAAGCCATGGTGGAAATGCACAACGGACATATTTCGATTGAAAATGTTGAGGGCGGAGGTAGTAAATTTATAATTCGTTTGCCCCTTGAGTCCGACGAAAATGAAACAATTAATTCATCGCCATTTGTTGAGTAATGTAATCGCGATTATTCCCCGCGCTTTTTAAAACTTAAGTCGGCATTTCCTGCCCCTGCTTTTGGCGGGTCTGGTTGATATAGTCTTTTACCAATTGCGGGGGGTGCGGTTGTGTACCGCCCATAATCAAATAGCCCGGCGCCCAAAAATCATTGGACGGGTTTTCTTTTTTTAAGCGGGCAAATTCTTCAAAGATCTTGTCGGATGTTTGCTGCCGGACAACGCGCATTAAATGCCCCGGCGATGTATTCGGCTGTACGTTTACAACCCATTGTAAATATTCAGGGCGCACTGAAAGATATTCCAGCCGCCAACCAAAGGCAATGCAGATGTTCGGCAGCCATTCGCCCAGCCGCTCCGAAAGGTCTCCGGCGATGTAGTGCGTGGTAAAGCGCGGTACAAGCAGGCAAGCATAAGTGAGATGATATAAGCCCGCAGAAGTCGGCTCAACGACCAGTTTGCGCGCAGCTTCTGTGGTGGGACTTTCGCGTGTGAGGTCCGTCTCGCCGGGTCTTGATACCGGAGGAGAAACAGGGGTCGCGTGTCGCGGTTGAGATTGTGGGCGCGGGCGCGAGGGCGCGGTCACTTCGATGTTGTCTAATTCCGTTGTGGGCATAGATTCGACATCCACGTTGAATTCTTTTGCCGGTCGAATTGGTTCGCGTTTATTGGCGGCGGGAGAAATCCGCATTGAGGGTGAAGATTCGCGATTGAAAGCAGAGGCATCTGAAAGCGATTCTGAGACGCGCGTCTGATTTGGATCGAATTGAATTTTCTGCGGCTTCTTGCGCGGGGCATCCAATTCACGATTGGGGCTGGGGTTGGGCGAAGGAATATCTGTAAGAATATTTGAGATTGGTGGAATGTTTTCGTCGCGCCCGCTATCTTGCGCCGTTGAAAATTCGCCGGTAATTTCTTGTGAATCTTCAACAGGTTTTTGAACTTCAAATTTATCGAGGTCCGAAACCAATTGACTGGCTTGATTGCGAATAGTGCTAAAGGGAGTCTCTGCGTCAAACACAAGCGCTAGCACAGTGTCTGCGGCGAGGCGTGTGGCATATAACATGTGTTCGGCTTTCGTGCTTTCGAGGCGGATGAAACGTAAAAGGTCTGAGCCTTTTTGCCCATCCCAATTGCGCGTGACTGCTTGTGCTAATTCTTTTGCGGCATCTTGCGAAAGTCCGCCTGCGTAAGCCCAAAGATCGTTTTTGCGTGTGATCAAGGCTGCTTGTGCGGATGATGATAAAGTAAGGCGCGTAAGATGCTGCGCGGCTTTGTTGTTATCGCTTAACCACGGCAGTGCAAGGCTTTCTTCATCTTGTTGAATAACAGGCGCCGATTGTGGCTTGCTGATCGCGGTCATAAAATCCACCATGTTGAACGGCTTGCGTACAAGAATCCACGGACGTAAATTATCAAAAGCGGGGGGCAGAACATTATCTTCACACAAGACAATCAAGTTGATGCCTTTGTGAATGGTGCGCAATGCAGTTCCAATTTCTTGTACCCACTCCACGCCGAGCGCCAGATCTAACATGGCAAGTGGAATTCCAACCTCGTCCGCGCGTACAATGGCGGAGGATTTGTTGTTCACAACGTGAACGCGATAAAGCGTCGTCTCTTCCAAAGTGCGACGAATGCTTTCTCCAAGATTTGAAACAGGAGTAACTACAAGAATATCTGCAGGCATTTGAACGTAGTTTATCACTTATAACATGCCTAATCAAGCCCAAATTATAAAAACATTACCTATGGATGCCTATATGTATTTGTGTAGTCAACTTGTAATTTATGTCAAAGTGTGCTATTAACAATGGAATATATTTTTTAAGATAAGGCGGACGCACATGCATCGAGAACGAGTTTCTGAAAACGTGTTTTGGTTCCAAAGCGAAGTGTACGCGCAGGTAACGGCAGGGGTCATCATTGGTCCGCAATGGGCTGTGGTAATTGATACGATGGCGCTGCCTGAAGAGACTCTGGGAATGCGCGAATATATCGAGCATGAATTAGGGGTGCAGGTGCGCTATGTCATCAATACCCATTATCACGCGGATCACACTTGGGGCAATTGTTTCTTCCCTGGGGCAACAGTGATCGGGCATGAGCGTTGCCGCGAGTTGTTGATTGAATATGGCAGACCTTCGCTTGAAAACGCGCGCAAGCAAAACCCCAACCTGCGTCAAGTGAAGATTGTCCCTCCTCAATTAACCTTTTCATCGGGCGAGTTGACTCTGCGTGTAGGCAAGAAGAACCTGATCTTCACGCAATCTTTTGGACATAGCGATGACGGTATTTCTGTTTTAGTGGAAGAAGACCGTGTGCTT
>CAZAGR010000200.1:0-5503 GCA_964484585.1 uncultured Propionivibrio sp.
CCAATTGAACCTCAAGCGACCGGAGCCGAAACCAGCAGCAAGCTTGCTGAAGAACTTGCCCGCGCCTCGTTCGCCCGGCATCAGAAGAGTACCTCACCGATGGACGATGTAATGCGCATGGCCGGGTCGGCCGCCTCTTCGTCGCAGCAGAAAGCTGCGGACTTGGCACCGACTCGACCATCGAAAACGCCAGCAATCGCTGAAAATGGCCCCGTCGCGACGAATAAACCACCCACCGGGCTGGTCGAAACGGCGAGCAAGAGTGCAGCGGTGTCTGCTAACCCGGTCAGTGTCGCCATTCCACCCAGTGCCCCAATCAACTACGATCAAACACTCGAGCTCGCTGAAATCATGCTCTCGATGGGGCTCGCCTCCGGGGCAGCAACAGCCTTGCTAGAGCGGATCCGAACCAATCCACGCAGCGCACTGCCGCACTGGCTAAAACTGCTTGACGTGTACCGAGAGGACGGTCACCGTGCCGACTTCGATCGCGTCGCCAAGGAACTGCTGCAAAACTTCAATATTTGCGCCAACGACTGGCTGCGACCCACCAATGCAGAAATGCCGACTTTGGAGAAATTTGACCGGGTTATGGCGCGGGTTCAGGAGCTATGGAATCAGCCGGCCGCATGCATCGACTACCTGTCACTCTTGCTCGAAGACAATCGCGAAGGCATGCGGGCGGGCTTTCCGCAACCGGTAGCGGAAGAAATGCTTCTGCTCATCAGCATGCTGAAAGAGTCTGGTGACGCTGTTCCGCCTGGCGAACCCAGCACTCAGCGCGTTCTGAGTATGGCTGCAGCCTGACGGAACAAGGCCAGCGCCTCGGTACGACGCCCCGCGGCTTCAAGCGCTCTCGCCCTCTCCAGCAAAGCATCAATGTCATCAGCGTCGGCGGCGCCAACCGCCAGTAGCGGCGAGTGAATT
Source organism: uncultured Propionivibrio sp. (assembly GCA_964484585.1). Lineage (GTDB taxonomy): Bacteria > Pseudomonadota > Gammaproteobacteria > Burkholderiales > Rhodocyclaceae > JADKHX01. The sequence continues at coordinate 928 of CAZAGR010000200.1, forward strand.
TGTGCGGGGTGCGCAACCGGCGCTACCGCAGGTGTGGACGCGGCAGGAGTCGCATAACGAATTCCGGTTTTCTGACGGGTCGGGTCTTTGCGTTTGGCACTGATGGTCAGTCCAGCCACCTTCGCAATGGCCGGCGCTTTGGTTCGCTCCAATTCGTGTATCGCCGCCAGCGCCGCGCGAAAAACCTCCAACGCCTCATCACGCCGGCCGGCTGCCTCATGCCGCTTTGCTTGCGCCAGAAGGCGATCCACCGCATCGGGAACCGGTTGTGAGCGCATCGGCGGCAGCTGAGGTGTTGCCGCGGGAAGCGCCGCCTCCAAGCGAGAAAAATCATTACCGGCAATCCGTTTGGCAATTTTCAGATTGTTATTCCTCACCGCCCATTGCAGCGCGGTTTCGCCGGCCTCGTTGGCAATCTCCGTTCCGGCACCGGCGCTCATCAAGTCTTCAGCGATAAGACCGTGTCCTTCGCGTGCTGCCATCATCAATGGCGTTGAACCATTGGTTGAAAGCGCGTTCACATTGGCGCCATGGGCGAGCAGGAACTCCACCACATCCTGCCGGCCGGCAAATGCGGCATAGTGAAGCGCCGACCACAATTTGCCAGTGCGATCAATTCGTGCGCCATGCTCGACAAGCCAGCGCACTGCATCAAGCCGGCCCTTCCAGGCCGCGTGCAAGAGCGCTTGTTCGCCCAGCCCGTTGGTCTTATTAACATCGGCGCCATGTTGGTGAAACAACTCCATCATCGGCAAGTTACCTTCCCAGGCGCCGATCATCAGACCCGTTCCAATGGTCTTGCCCTCAAAATCAGGATTGAGTCCTGAGGCGAGCCACTCGCTTGCGAGAGCACGGTCGCCGCGTTCAATGACGACGGAGAAAGTGACCGGATCAGGTAATCCCGCAGCCAGCAAAGGCAGTGGCATGCTACCGAGCAGGTAGATGAGCATCAACAAACGCATGGATTGAAGTATAGAAGACAGAATAAACGCCAGCCGCTACACTTTCGGCAATGCGGCTTCACTTCGCCTTGCTTCTCAGTCTTTCGCTGCACCTGGCGATCACGCTATCGCCGAACCCGGCGCCGCAAAAGCCGGCTGATGCACGGTCAAGCATCCACGCCACGCTTCAAGAAACTGAACTGCATGAACTTCCTGCGGAGGTGAACACGGTCAGCGAGAGCAGCGCGGCTGCTTTTGCGGCGAAGTCACCCATGCCGGCATTGCAGCCCGGGAAAGCGCTCCAAAACGCGCAGAGTCGGCTGATGAAACACCTGTTCTATCCGCCCGAGGCCGTTCGTCGCGGGCTGGAAGGTGAAGTTTTGTTGTTGCTGACGCTCGATACTGCGGGGCGAATTCTCAGCATCGCCATCGCCCGTTCGTCAGGGCATACCTTGCTTGACATCGCCGCACAGGATGCGGCACAGCAAATCGGACTGCTCCCAGGAAACCCTCACGAGACCCTGCTACCGGTTAGCTTCCGGCTTGACTAGGCAGACTTCAAGTGTCCGGGTCCAAGCGCATGGGTCAAAGAGCATTAAACCGGATTGTCGATCTCGACAAATTCGCATTCGATGCCGAACTTTTCCACCACATGCGCGCCAAGTGCCTGCACACCATAACGCTCGGTGGCGTGATGCCCGGCGGCGAGATACAACATCCCGGATTCGCGCGCCAAATGAACGGTTTGTTCCGAAATTTCGCCAGAGACAAAGATATCCGCGCCGCTTGCCAACGCCGCTTCAAAATACCCCTGCGCGCCCCCCGTGCACCAAGCGATCCGCTTCACTTCGCGCTGCGGGTCGCCGATCAACAAGGGAGTGCGACCGAGCGAGTTCGCGACATTATCGGCCAGCACGCTGGCAAAAGTCGGCGCTGGCGGGACGCCGACAAAGCCGATTTCCTGCTCGCCAAAGCGTCCGTCAATCCGCCAGCCTAATCGGGCCGCCAGCTGAGCGTTGTTGCCCAGCTCAGGATGAGCGTCGAGGGGCAGATGATAGGCAAACAGGTTGATGTCATGTGCCAGGAGGCTGGCCATCCTTCGCTTGCGAAAACCCGTGATGCGGCCATCTTCAGACTTCCAGAACCAGCCATGATGAACCAACACGGCATCCGCTCGCCGGCCGATTGCAGCATCTATCAGAGCCTGACTGGCCGTAACGCCGCAAACAATACGACGCAGTTCGGCGCGACCTTCCACTTGCAGCCCATTTGGGCAATAATCGCGGAAACGGGCTGACTGCATCAGGGTGTCAAGGTAATCCCGCAACGTATCGCGCTGCACTAATGGCTTCAGTTCTTGCATGAAATTCCTCCACTACATAACGCCGAACGCAGCACTACCGGCGCCACACAAAGACTAAATTATGCACCGCCTCTGGCTGACATTTGCCCAGACCGTCACCATCTGCGTGGCGATCCTGTTCGTAACTAAAACACTGAAGCCGGAATGGCTGACCGCGTGGCCGCAGGCAACCCGCGAGACGCCCACTGCCGTTAACGTGCAGGAAGCGGTTTTGGAACGGGAGGCGGCGGCCGCAGCAGCAGTTGGCTCGCATGCTGAAGCGGCCCAGCGCGCTCTCCCGGCGGTGGTGCATGTATTTACCAGCCAAAAGGTGAAGGAATCTCGTCACCCGTTTTTGAATGATCCGATGTTCCGCCATTTTTTTGGCGACCGTTTCGGCGAACAATCGCAGCAGCGCTCCGGCCTTGGCAGCGGTGTGGTGGTCTCCTCCGACGGCTATGTGCTGACCAACTTCCATGTCGTCGAAGGCGCGGACGCTATCGAAATCGCCGCCAGTGACAACCGCAAATATAAGGCACGTATTGTCGGCACCGACCCGGAATCGGACCTTGCCGTACTGCATATCCAGACTGACCATGCCTTGCCGGTAATCACCTTTGGCAGCAGCGACAAACTTCGCGTTGGCGACATCGCACTGGCCATCGGGAATCCATTCGGCGTTGGCCAGACGGTCACCTCCGGTATCGTCTCGGCGCTGGGTCGCTCGCACTTGGGCATCAATACCTTTGAGAACTTCATCCAGACCGATGCCGCCATCAACCCGGGCAACTCGGGCGGAGCGCTGGTGGATGCGAATGGCCATCTGATCGGCATCAACACCGCCATTTATTCACAAAGCGGTGGTTCGATGGGCATCGGCTTTGCCATCCCGGTATCGTTGGCAAAAAGCGTGATGGAGCAGATCGTCCGCAATGGTTCGGTGACGCGCGGCTGGGTCGGCGTCGAGGTTCAGGAAATCACGCCAGAACTAGCCGATTCATTCAAACTGACGGGCACCAACGGGGCGCTGATCGCCGGCGTAATGCGCGGCAGCCCGGCGGACAAAGCCGGCATTAAACCCGGCGACGTTTTGCTTGCCATCGGTGGCAAAAAAGTTCAGGACTCTCAAGTCATGCTCGAATTGATTGCCGGACTCAATCCGGGCGCCAACACAAATTTTGAGTTGCGCCGCGACGGTCGTGCATTGAGTCTGGCCGTGCTCATTGGCAAACGTCCGCCGCCGCGCCAGTCCTGAACTGCCAGCAGTGGCCTACGTCGCCGATTCTTTGACTAATGGTGCCTTGACCAGCCAGGCCGCTAGAACGATGCCGATTTCGTACAGGAGACACAACGGGATTGCCATCATGAACTGTGAAATCACGTCAGGCGGCGTAAATACCGCAGCCAAAACAAAGGCACCCACGATCACGTAGGAGCGCCACTCGCGCAACTGGGCGACCGTCACGATGCCAAGTTTGGTCAGAACGATCACAACGATCGGGACTTCAAAAGTTACTCCGAAGGCCAGAAACATGGTCAGAACAAACGACAAATACTTTTCGATATCCGTCATCCACGCCACACCCTCCGGTGCAAACTTCGCCATGAAGCCAAAAACCATCGGGAAAAAGGCAAAATAAGCAAACGCCATGCCGACGAAGAAGAGCATGACCGAGGCAGCCACCAGTGGCATCGCCAATTTCTTTTCGTGGGCATAAAGGCCTGGCGCTATGAACGCCCATACCTGATAAAGAACTGCGGGCAACGCGACCAGAAACGACACCATCAAGGCTACTTTCATTGGTACGAGGAACACCCCGACCACATCGGTGGCAATCATCTGCCCACCGGCGGGCAAACTTGCCAGCAGCGGCGCCGCCAGCAGTGCGTACAACTCCCGCGAATAGAACGCCGTCGGAATGAAAATGATGAAAATTGCCGACAACGCCCGGATCAAGCGAGTGCGCAGCTCGATCAGATGAGTGAGAAAACTCTCCTGGCCTTCAGTCATCAGGGCTTGTCCGCGGGCGGTGCAAGCGGCAAAGAACTCGGCGCTGGCGTGACGGCGCTGCCGGTGCCCTCCGCACTCTGTGCTGATACAGGTGCAGATGCGGAAATCAAGGATTCGTTCAATGTGGTTTCAACCTGACGCAATTCCTGGCCCACTCCACCGATGGATGCTTTGAGCTCTCCCGCCTGCTCGGTTACCTGCTGCTGAAATTTCTTCAGATCATCCAATTGCATTTCGCGATTGATATCCGACTTGACCTGACCGACATAGCGCTGCAAGCGA
>CAZAGR010000201.1:0-5481 GCA_964484585.1 uncultured Propionivibrio sp.
TTGAAATGCCAAGGGCACGTATTTGGCATGAACTAAAGCAAGGCACCTTGCCGATGAGTGTATCTGGCATTCAGAATCCTGAGCGTGACACGTTTGCCTATTTTGTTCCGTACATCGCCCAGAATAATAAGGCTATTGTTACAAATGATAAGTATAAGAACGCGGCAGACATTCTTCTTGATAAGGGCACAAAAATTGCGGTGGTCAGAGGTTTCAAGCATGGCGAGTATTACGATGATTTCCTCTCTCAATTTGTCGTTGACCATAGCAAATTGTCGGAGGTCCCAGCAATTCACAACCTGTTTCTGATGTTAAAAGCGGGAAATAGAGTTGATATGATTATTTCGCAGCCAGCCTTTTATTCCAAGGAACTCAAAGAACTTGGAATTGAAAATAAGGTATTTATTCGTGATTGGGATTCCCCGCCGAAGAAGCCAATCGTGCTTGCTCTCATACTAAGCAAGGCGCATTTTTCGGAAACAGATGTCACCAAGATGAAGGGAATTGTGGACGTCATGAGGAAGGACGGGACCATGAAAAAGATATTTTCAAAATACCTCTCCAAGAAGGATGTGAAAGATGCCATGACCCTTTAGACCGTTCATTTCGCAAGATTAATGCAGTGCGTCCGGCCAGGGTGTGTGCCCCCAAACGACTCGTGAGTGGCTTAGCAGTGGAGAGTCGGTGGTACTGATAGATGGTCCACTGCTATCCCGCCCGGAATCAATACTCGAAGGTGGGTATTTTTACTGTCCTTAGCGGCGGCGCATGGCCGGCAGCACTCAGTGGGATTTTTGAATAGAGCCGAGCGCCTCTTGGCGCCGCGTTGTAGTTATCGAAACAATTGACGGCTTGATGGACTACACGGCATTTACACTCTGTGTCCAAAGGGACTCGGCCGCTACCCCGTGCTACCATCGCGCGCCTCCATGCGTGATCTCGACCATCTTTTTTCCGTCACTGGACCCTTTGCCGGGGCGATCGACGGTTTTCGCTCGCGTCCACAGCAGCTTGAGATGGCGCAGCGTATCGCCACGGCTATCGCCGGCAACAAGGTTCTGGTGGCCGAAGCCGGGACAGGAACCGGAAAGACCTTTGCCTACCTTGCCCCGGCGCTGCTCTCGGGCGGCAAGGTCATCATCTCAACCGGAACCAAGACCTTGCAGGACCAGTTGTTCAAACGCGACCTGCCGACGGTGCGCGATACCTTGAAAGTCGGCGCCAGCATTGCGCTGCTCAAGGGGCGGGCGAACTATGTCTGTCACTACCATCTGCAACGCTCGATGGATGCCGGACGCCTGGCGACGCGCGAGGAAGCCGCGCATCTGCGCAAAATCGCACGCTTTGCCGAGCGAACGCCAAGCGGCGACAAAGCCGAGTGCATCGACGTGCCGGAAGATTCCGGTGCCTGGATCGCGGCAACCTCCACTCGCGAAAACTGTCTTGGTCAGGAGTGTCCGAACGTCAAGGAATGTTTTGTTCTCGCCGCTCGGCAGCAGGCGCTGATTGCCGACGTGGTGGTGGTGAATCACCATCTGTTTTTTGCCGATGTGATGCTGAAAGACGAAGGCATGGGCGAACTCTTGCCGGCCTGCAATACCGTGATTTTTGACGAGGCGCATCAGCTGCCGGAGGTAGCCGGGCTGTTTTTCAGCGAAAGTATCTCAACTGCGCTGATCATCGATCTGGCGCGTGATGCGCGTATTGAAGGCATTGCGCTGGCCAAGGATTACAAACCACTGCAGGATGCATCGGCGGTGCTGGACAAGGCAGCGCGGGACCTGCGTCTGGCCGTGCGCGGAGAAAATCTTCGGCTGACTGCCAGTCGCGCCGCCGAGGATGAGGCATTCGATCCGGCGCTTGAATGCGTCTGCGCAGCGGTTAGTGAGCTTGCCCGTCATCTTGAACTTCAGGCGACGCGAGGGGAGGGTTTGGTCAATTGTCTGGAGCGTGCCACCGAAGTGACGCGCCAGCTCAAGCGCTGGCGCGGCGCTGCCATTCAGGATGACGCTGAGGCTGGCGATACAGTGAAGTGGGTCGAGGTCTATTCTCAATCTCTGTCATTGAATCTGACCCCGCTCGACATTGCGCCGATCTTTCAGCGCCAGATGGAAGGCCACCCGCGTGCATGGATTTTTACCTCGGCGACCCTCGCCGTTGGGCCGGATTTTTCTCACTATTGCGGCGAGCTGGGATTGGCCGAGGCCGACACCGCCAACTGGGGCAGCCCGTTTGACTATGAAGCCAATGCGCTGCTTTATTCCCCGCGCGAAATGCCCGATCCAAACAGCGCGATGTATCAGGAAGCCGTGGTCGAGGCCGCCTGGCCCGCCATCCGGGCCGCAGGTGCGGCGGGCAGGGGAACGTTTGTGCTGTGCACATCGCTTCGAGCGATGCGGCGTATCCGTGAACTGTTGCAGGAGAAACTGCAGAAGAACTCAATCGATTTGCCGCTGCTGATGCAAGGCGAAGGCTCGAAGAGCGAGCTCCTCGATCGTTTTCGCACGCTTGGCAATGCAATTCTGGTCGCCAGTCAGAGTTTTTGGGAAGGCGTTGATGTGCGTGGCAACGCGCTGTCGCTCGTGGTCATCGACAAGCTTCCGTTTGCTCCGCCGGATGATCCGGTTCTGGCAGCGCGTATCGAAAAGCTGCGGGCCGGCGGACGCAATGCTTTCATGGAGTATCAATTGCCGCGCGCCGTGATCAGCATGAAGCAGGGCGCCGGCCGCTTGATTCGCGATGAATCCGACCGAGGAGTGCTGATGATTTGCGATCCACGTTTGATCGGGAAGCCGTATGGCAGCCGTATCTGGCGCAGCCTGCCGCCGATGCGGCGCACGCGCGAGGTGGCAGACGTCGAAGCGTTTTTCGCCGTGGAGACCCAGAATGAACATGTTGCCTGAAGCGATGGTTAATTCCGTTTCGATTGACGATTCGATCACTATTGCACGGCGTTTGAACGCCGGCTGTCACTGCACCTCGCTTGACCGCGTTCGTCTTGCGGCCGAGCTTGAGCAATACAGCCCGGGCTTTCATGCCGAAGTGATGACGAAACGGCCTCATCTGTTTTCCGATTCAATGGTTTTCGTGGGCAGCGCTCACGTCGAACACATGGCTGCCCTGATTACTGCAATCGATCGCGTCGTTGCCCTGCCAGCGTATCAGCAGCATGTGCTTGCATGGGCACCAGAGATCGCGCGTCACCTGCCGGCCACGCGCGGCGTGTTTTTCGGCTACGACTTTCATGTCGGTACCGCGTTGGATATTGAGGTACCGCAGCTGATCGAGATCAACACTAACGCGGGTGGCGGACTGCTCAACGCCCTGCTGGCACGTGCGCAACTGGGCTGTTGTGCGGAGGTCCAGGCGGCAATGGATTTACTGTTGCCAGGTGCTCTGGGCGTCGATACGCCCGAGCATCTGTTTCTTGAAATGTTCCGGGCGGAGTGGGCCCTCTATTCTTCGACGCACCGCCGTCCCGCCAGCGCCGACTGTTCAAAGACATTGCGCACTGTCGCCATAATCGACGAGGCTCCTCAAGACCAGTATCTACACCCTGAGTTTGTTCTGTTCCAACGTCTCTTCCAGAATGCCGGTATCGCTGCGCTGATTTGCGACCCGCGCGAATTAATTTTTCGCGATGGAGCCTTGTGGCATGGCACGCAAGAGATCGATCTGGTCTACAACCGTCTGACTGATTTTTCGCTGGAGCAGCCACAGAACTCGGCCGTGCGCGAGGCCTACCTGGCGGATTCCGTGGCATTGACGCCGCATCCACGAGCGCATGCCCTGTATGCAGATAAACGCAATTTGGTCGCGCTGACTGATTCTGATTTGCTAACGTTTTGGGGTGTCGATGAAGCCACCCGCAAAGTTCTGATTGAAGGTATTCCACGCACCGAGCTTGTTTCTCCAGAGCGTGCCGACGAACTCTGGGCACGCAGGCGTCAGCTGTTTTTCAAGCCGGCCACCGGCTACGGCTCCAAGGCCGCCTATCGCGGCGACAAGATCACCCGACGCGTATTTGATGAAGTGCTCGCCGGCAGCTATGTGGCTCAGGCGCTGGTGCCGCCGTCATCACGCACCCTGCAACACGCGGGCGAAGCGCTTGACCTCAAGCTGGATTTGCGCTGTTATGTTTATGCTGCAACCGTGCAACTGATTGCTGCGCGCTTGTGGCAGGGCCAGACCACCAATTTCCGCACGCCCGGCGGTGGCTTCGCACCCGTATTGGCCGTACCGGAGCCCGCTTTGCAAGCGCATGCGCCATGAAAGGGTCAATTAAAACTGTTGGGAATTCTCCGTTCGTGGTGAGACTGTCTAACCATGAACGGAGCTCCGGGTGGCCCTTCGACAAGCTCAGGGCGAACGGTCAATGGATTCCGTCCAACACTTTCAAGTGCACGCCGCCGTGAAGGTATTCGGTATCACCGGCTATTCCGGATCGGGCAAGACCACCTTGCTCGAAGCCTTGATCCCGCGCTTTGTTGCCAAGGGTCTGCGCGTTTCGCTGATCAAGCATACACACCACGATTTTGACATTGATAAACCAGGCAAGGATTCCTGGCGCCTGCGCGAGGCCGGCTGCGTTGAGGTCATGTTGCTTTCGAGTCAGCGCTGGGTCCTGATGCATGAACTGCGCGGCGCGCCGGAACCGACGCTAGAAGATCAATTGGCGCGTATGGATGCCTGTGATCTGGTGTTGATCGAGGGCTACAAGGACATGCCCTATCCCAAGCTTGAGGTACATCGTCCGGCGAATGGAAAGTCCCTGTACAGTCTTGAGAATCCACAGCACATTGTGGCCATTGCCAGCGATGAGTTGCTAGTATTGCCGGCTGAACTTCAACTTCCTCTGTTGGATTTAGCGGATCGAGACGGAATTGCGAGCTTCATTTTGCGGTATCTTGGATTACCTGCTGGAGACTGTTAAGTGCGCCCTTCAATTGCCCTGCAAACTCATCGTGATGCCATTCGCGAAATTGCCCTCCGCCATAGGGTAACTAACGTCCGCTTTTTCGGCTCGGCACTTCACGGTGACGATACGGAAGAAAGCGATCTGGATCTGCTGGTCGAACCGACGGCAGAGACGACGATGTTTGATATCGCTAAGATTCAATACGAAGTGGGCCAATTGCTTAATATCACGGTCGATGTGCTGACTCCAAAGGCTCTGCCCGACAAGTTTCGTGACCGGGTAATACGTGAGGCCGTCGCAGTATGAGTAAAGCTGACATTCTGAGAATTCCGGATTACCTTGAACATATTGTTGAAGCGATTGAGCGCATTCATCGATACGTAGCAGGCATCTCCGAGCTGGAGTTTCTCGAGGATGAAAAGACGCGTGATGCGGTCATCAGGAACTTCGAAATTATTGGCGAGGCGGCTCATAACATTGAACGCTACCATTCAGAGTTCGCTGCATCTCATTCGGAAGTTCCCTGGACACTGATGTACACGCTTCGTAATCGCGTGACGCAT